>NZ_JBTLQG010000008.1:0-202735 GCF_054461535.1 Flavitalea antarctica | reverse complement strand
AATCAAGTCCGCACTGAATCATAAAATCATTGGTAAATACTTTCCGGGAGGGCTCGTCGAGTAGCTCATGCCTGGCTTTTATCCATTTTTTCACTTTCTCATCTCCATACATATTTTTTACCCGTTTGCTGTCGAGTATGAAATTCATCTTTCCCCAATGTAATGTGTAGGGAATGTTTTTTTCCTCCAGCGTGAGCCAGACCTTTTCAAAAAAAGCCCTGGTTATCTTTGCATCAAGACCATCCATTTCTATCACACATGTCTTTTCAAATTTTGTAAAACCAAGCGTTGCCTTTGTTCCTTTTACAAAACGAAAGGCGAGACCGCCAGCCAGCGGTGTCTTTGCGTTAAGGGCACAAATGATATCAACTACCGTAAACACATTTGCACAATCAACCGCAAAAGCCGCACTGGCGATCTGCCCGCGAAATCGTGTGTGCCTGAACGTTTCACCCATGGTTTTAGGTGCGGGCTGTGCCGCACGCAAAGCAGATTTGAAAAGCGCATTTACAAGTGGTTTGATCACCAGCGCACTCACATTTGATCCAACTTTATCCAGTATCTGCGAAACAATTCCCATGGTATCGTCGGCATAGGTCAAACCACCAGTTACCGGGTCATGTACCGGCTTATAAGTATCGGGACATGGGATCTTATAAAAAGTACGGATATATATTCCTTTAGCTGCGTTGTTCCGCTCGAACTCGTGCGGGTTTATGGCCAGTTCCAGGTGATATAACTTACGTTGTGGGGTTTCCTCCGGCCACTTTGGTATGAGTGCTTTCAGCGAAGCGATATTTTGTGTTTGTATCGCGGTGATCAGTTCTTCATTCACCACAACATTGTCAAACCTGTGTTCCTCCAATAAAAACAGCGGCGCGGTTTCAAGTAGTATGCCGTGTATCACCCCAAAACTTCCAAAGCTCACTACTGCCGCGTTGAAAAGTTCATCATCCGTTTTTCTGACAGCGCCGAGCCTATTGATAAACTCATCTGACACTACAGGGTTTGACGATCGCTCCAGCCAGTAATGTGTGCCGGGACCGGTTACAATGTGAAGGCCAAGGATGGCATCATGTACAGCCCCGGTGTGCAGGGCCCCACCATGGGTGCCTGTTGAGGTAGCACCCGCAACTGATTGTCCATTGCTTCCGCCACAAGCCACCAGGCAACGGCGGGGTGTTGACATCGTTTCGAGATGTTCTGCGAGTTCAAGTATGGTCATGCCACACTGAACAAAAATTACATCTTGTTTTGTTTTGCCCGAAGCAAAAAACTGAGGTACAAAAGAACTGTTGGCTAGTCGGAACTTCAGGTTAAGCGCCTTTGTACTTATTAATCCGCCGTTACACATTGCCACTGTGGAAAACGACCAGTTATTACCCATTGCACGCAGCGTTGTGCCTTTCGCGATAGCCTGCTTAATGAGGAAACCAATGTTTGCTGTGGTTGCATTATAATCAGCCAAGGTCGATTGGGAGGAAAACACACGAAGCGCATAGGAAGCGCCTTTCTTAAACTTATGGGTAAAATTCTGGTGTGCGTTGCTCCAGGGCTCTTCGGGATGAAACTGTTCAACCCCGGTTGGTAATGTCGGCATGATGATGAGGATTTGGTATGAGGAAGAGGTCCGTTACGCACATGAGTTACATGCGCGGTTGATCCGTATTATTTCTGACGGGCAGGGATGGAGTCAGTTCCAATCTCGCCCTCATCTCTTGCAGGGGGGCTGCAATCCCATTCAAGCTTTTGCGGTACTGCTATTCCAAGAGAAAGAAAAGATACAATGATAAAGCCGGGATTGGTTTTCACTCTCACCCTGCTCATGTGGCTTCCGGACTGGCATTCGGCGCGCCATTCGTCCTGTTTCAATAATCCCCAGAAATATGACCAATGTGTTTTGCCAACATGGGATAGCTGTTTAGCTTTTGCCGGCTGATCGGAAAAATGCCGGGATACCACCGTGTCGCTGACTGCGCATGATGATAACATAACGGCCAACAACAATGGAAGGACCACTTTGGATCGGACGATCAATGGGAAGGGAAGGATCATTTGAAATCGAACGATCGTTTTGAACAGAGGGATCAATTGAGATCGAACGATGTTTTGGGCTGGATGATTACGGTTCTGGGACATATAAATGGCTTTATATTTTCAGTATCAAATATTGGAAAGAGGGGATCGTTTTCTGCAGGGTCTGATTGTGAGGGGTAGGGATGCGGAGGTGATTCAAATGTAACGCAATAAAATTGTTTCATCGATACCTGAAAGTGGTATAGACATACTGTCAACTGACTAGTTGCATAACCTCATCTTTCCATAAACTCAGCTTTGAAATATTTGGGGCTAAATCTTGAGGCTACCTGGCCTGAGTATTCTTCAATGTTCCTTTTCCTGCAATGAGTAAACGATCCGCTCTTCAATGTTCCTTTTTCTGCAATGAATAAACGATCCGAAGATCAATGAAGTCTGCAACATGTTTATGCGCCTGCAGATGGAAGCCGGCCCCCCAATTTTTATTAAAACGATATTGAATACCCCAGCGATGATAAATGGTAGTGAAGTAATCGGTCGGATTAAATATATAAACCCCGAGTCGCTGACTAAAAATAAATTTACCTAACAGAAATTCATGACCAATCAATATCCCCGATCGCACAGCACTTTCATTGGTTGGTATAGAATCGTTTTCAATTTTCATCTTCAAAGCATCATCATAAAAAACTTCAAGCCCTGCTGTCAATGCATGAATGCCGCCTATTTGCTTTGAACCCTGTGCAGATATCCCAATCAATGGAAGTCGCTTGCTGTTGCCAGACTGATCCCTGATCCTTTTGGCAATGCCAAACACGCCAAGATCCCATCGGGGTCCATCATTTTTCCAGTATTTTTCCCTTTGTTTTTTGCCAGAATAAAAGCTCCGTTCTTCTTTTTGATAACTGATGGCAAGTCCGACGGTGGGCCAGTTGATGCCTTTATTCGGTTGCCGGAATCCGCCGTTTGAAATATGTTGATAGTTGACAGAACCATTCAGCCAGAAATGATCAGCCATCTTATACCACACCCCTCCGCCAACCAATAGATACCCGCTCAGCTTCGTGCTGTAAGATTGGTTACCGGGATTGTGTACAGAGTCAAAAGGATTTGTGAGATAAGATAAACCGGCCGACGCCTCAAATGACAACTGGAACTTTTTGCTGATCCTGAAGGATGGCTCGAGAAAAAACGCGGATGACAGTGCTGAGCCAAGAATCTCCGTGTCATAATTGTAATAGTTGATCACAAACCCCTGCCGCGGATAGCAATTGCAAAGGTTCCAGATCGCGGGATCATTTCTTTGCCATGAAAAAATCAACTCGGCGCCTGTTGGCCTGGCCCCTTTTGTATTCTGAACGCCGGGCGAGTGCGCGAAAATAAATCCATGTTGTAATCCGGCACCGATACTGAACATCGGTTTTAGTTTTGATATCGAATCCGGCTGACAATATGCGTTCCTGATATTGAGTATGAAAAGGAGAGCCAGGAATAAAGCATGTAGTGTTCGACAGCACATAGCTGGTAAGTTCAGTTGTCCACAGAAATTATCACTGATTAAAGTTCAGCATTTTAGTTTATCAAGGAAGCTAAAATCATTGTTAGACAGCCTCGCAAGAGTCGGAGTCTTCAATGCCTGGAAATCAAAGATTTATAATTTTCCCTCTTTCGATAATCAATTTCCCGACAGCTAGACCGCAGAGCATTGTCTGATAATACTTTCGCGATTCAGAAATCACAAAGAACAATGATGAAAACAACTGATATGAAACAGATTTTAACCCCGTTATTTTGGCTGGTTGCTATTACGGCTACGGCCCAGACCGGCTCGATCAGGGGAACCGTGAAAACACAGGACGGACTTCCTGGTGAAGCCGTGAATATTACAATTAAAGATCTGCGTAAGGGCACCGTCGTAGATAAAAAAGGGAATTACCTCATTAAAAATATCCAGCCCGGCACTTATACTTTGCTGGCTTCGTTCACAGGGTTGAGAACGCAGGAACAACCGGTTACAGTAACAGCAGACCAGGTTCAAACCATTGATTTTGTGCTTACCGAAAGCGGAAAAGAATTGGAACAAGTCGTGGTTACATCGTATTCGGGACGCTATAGTGAAAAGGCGCCTTCAAGCAGTCTCCGGCTCCAGACACCCTTACTGGAGGTGCCGCAGAATATCCAGGTTGTCACAAAAGATGTATTAAAGGACCAGCAGGTGATCAGTATGAGTGATGGTCTTATCCGCAACGTGAGCGGCCTTACAAGGCTGGAGCACTGGGGCGATATGTATACGAATATCACTGCCCGTGGTTCGCAGATCCAGGCTTTTCGTAACGGATTTAATGTAGTCAGTTCTTATTGGGGGCCGTTGACAGAAGACATGAGTTTTGTGGACAGGATAGAATTTGTAAAAGGCCCCGCCGGGTTTATGTTATCAAACGGAGATCCAAGCGGACTTTATAATGTGGTAACAAAAAAGCCGACGGGCCAGGCAAAGGGTGAAGTGTCGTTCACTGCCGGTAGTTATGGGTTATACAGAACAACGCTTGACCTTGATGGCAAACTCAGTAAAGACGGTCGTTTGTTGTATCGCCTGAACCTGGCGGCGCAGAATAAAAAGTCACATCGTATAAATGAATACAATGATCGCTATGTAATTGCGCCGGTAGTTTCATACCAACTTGATCCGAAAACCAAACTGACTTTTGAATATAATTATCAGCGCGCAAATATGAGCGACGTGGGTTCGTTTTATGTGTTCTCCCCTGATGGATTCAAATCACTTCCGGTTGATTTCACCAATCTGCCTGGTGGGCTACCGGGAACAAAGATCAACGACCACAGTTTTTATGCAAGTATCCAGCATGACATCGCCCCGGGCTGGAAGATCACCGGGCAGGGTTCCCATTTTATCTCCGACCAGGTTGGATCTTCATCATGGCCCTCAACAGTGAACCCAGATGGGACCATCATACGCAATGTGGGTATCTGGGACGCAAAAAGCAAGATGACGATGGCACAGGCTTTTGTAAATGGAGACATCACTACGGGGCCCGTACGTCACCGCATACTTGCCGGTGTTGATATGGCCAACAAAGAATACATGGCCGACTGGGGCCAGTCGCACGATCTCGATACTGTCGGCGCCGAATTCGATACAAAGAATCCCTATTATGGTGTTCCCGTTAACGGATATCCCGTGTTCGACCGTACAACATCACTGGAAGAACGGGCCCAGAAAGCAGGCGGACTGCAGGACCAATCATATACAAGTGTTTATGTACAGGATGAACTGGGTTTCTTAAACAATATGATAAGACTCACACTGGCCGGCCGATATACTGATCTGAAACAATCAGCCTGGGGTGGATCACCGGATAAAGCAAAACGTATCACACCAAGGGTTGGCCTGAGTGTTTCGGTTAATAAATCGACTTCATTATATGCGCTGTACGACCAGGCTTTTGTTCCGCAAAGCGGTATACTTGCCGGTGGCGGTAAAGTTCAACCTATTACCGGCAACAACATGGAGGTGGGTGTTAAGAAAGAATGGTTTGATGGCAGATGGTTCACCAGCGTAGCTGCCTATCGCATTCTTAAAAATAATGAGCTCACTCCTGATCCGAATAGTCCTCCAAATGCTAATCTTAGTATCGAGCTCGGACAAAAAAGAGCACAGGGAATTGAATTTGATCTTCGTGGAACTATTGTCAGAGGACTCAATTTAACTGCAAACTACGCCTATACGGAAGCAAAGGTGATCGAAGTGGCAGAGGGTGTTACGGCAGTGAAGGAAGGGGACATCGTTCCGGGCTATGCGAAACATACTGCAAATGCATGGCTCAGTTACAAGATCCAGGAAGGTGCGTTGAAAGGACTTGGTTTTTCTGCGGGTGGAACATACCTGGGTGATCGTGCGACATACTGGGAAAAGGCTCCTGATCCGAACAAAGAATTGGGAGATTATTTCAAGCTTGATGCAGGATTGTTCTGGGAGAGTGAAAAGATCCGTGTGAACGCAAACGTCTTCAATGTACTGGATGAATTTCTTTATAGCGGTTCATGGTATCCATACCTTAATGCATACAATTACCAGACAGAATCTCCAAGATCAATGCGTTTATCAATTGCTTATAAGTTTTAACACGTGGCACTATTTTTATCAGTATTCGGTATTGATCAACAAATAGAAACATGGCAAAAGATAATAAATTAGGAATAGCGATGGTTGGGCTGGGTGAATACGCAACCACACAGCTAATGCCCGCGTTAAAAGAAACAAATGATTGTTACCTGGCTGCACTTGTGAGCGGTAGTCCGGACAAACTCGGGCAATATAAAACGGAGTACGAAATTCCTGATGAGAATCTTTACAACTATGAAAACTTCGATAGTATCGCTGACAATACTGATATAGATATTGTATATATAGTGCTTCCAAACTCGATGCACGCTGAATTCACTATACGCGCCGCCAGGGCCGGCAAACACGTGATCTGTGAGAAACCAATGGCCATGAACCCGGCCGAGTGCCGGGAGATGATGGATGTGATCAATGAAACCGGCATCAGGTTTTCGATGGGCTACCGCCTGCACTTTGACCTGTTCAACAAGGAGATGATGCGACTGGGTCAGGAGAAGGTTTTTGGTAAGGTTCAGCGGATGACTCTCCTTGATAGTAAGGACCTGGGTGACAAGAAAACCTGGCGTGTGGATAAGGAACTCGCCGGTGGTGGTCCATTGATGAATTATGGGGTGTATTGTATACAGGCGGCTTTGTATCTGACCGGAAAATTGCCGGTTGCAGTAAATGCTACCTTTTCGCCTAAGACTAACAAGGAGCGTTTCAATGAAGTAGAAGAGGGAATAAAATTTACGCTGCATTTTGATGATAATGTTACTGCAGATTGCGAGTGCAGTTATACCAAAGAGCAGAACCTGATGAATGTCCGGGCCGAAACTGGCTGGTTTCAACTTGAACCTGCCTATGAGTATGAAGGCATAGCAGGAAAAACTTCAGATGGGAATATGGATTTTATATCGGTGAATCAGCAGGCATTGCAGATGGATGATTTTGCACGTTGCATTAAAGAAGATAAGTCAACACGTGTACCCGCTGAAATGGGATTAAGGGATATGGAAATCATCGCGGCCGTATATGAATCCGCAAAGACAAATAAGAAAACTGAGATCAGGTTCGAAGGATATAAGTCTGCCGTCAGGCTTTGAGGCGCCGTCGGTCTGAGCACATTACAACATAAAAAAAGTGGCAGAATTAACTGCCACTTTTTTTGATTGGGTAATTTGATTGCCCGCTTACTAATCAGTATTCATTTTGCATCAAGCCAGGTCAAACCTGTCAAGGTTCATCACCTTGGTCCATGCTGCAACAAAATCCTTTACAAATTTTTCCTGTGCATCTGCACTGCCATACACTTCCGCAACAGCCCGCAGTTCGGCATTTGAACCGATCACCAGATCAGCACGGGTGGCTGTCCAGGTAGGACGCTCAGTAGCGCGGTCATAACCCTGGTAAAGCTCTTTATCTGCAGAAGCCTGTTTCCATGCAGTACGCATATCCAGCAGGTTCACAAAAAAGTCGTTGGTCAGTTTGCCCGGGGTTTCGGTAAACACACCATGCGAAGAGCCATCGAAGTTTGTATTCAACACACGCATACCACCGATCAATACGGTTAACTCGGGAGCTGTAAGGGTCAACAGCTGCGATTTATCAATCAACAGTGCTTCTGTTGATGCCCTTGCATTTGGTTTGCGATAATTACGGAATCCGTCTGCTCTTGGTTCAAGGAAAGCGATTGATTCTACTTCTGTTTGCTCCTGCGAAGCATCCATGCGACCGGCTTTGAATGGGACAGTGATGTCATGGCCGGCATCTTTAGCCGCTTTTTCGATCGCCGCATTACCAGCAAGCACGATCAGGTCGGCCAGTGAAATTTTCTTGTCACCCCCTGAAGCATTAAATTCTTTCTGAATGGCTTCAAGTCCGTTCAATACTTTCCAAAGCTGCGCAGGATTGTTTACGAGCCAGTCTTTCTGCGGAGCCAGGCGGATACGTGCACCATTTGCACCACCACGTTTATCCGAACCGCGGAAAGTTGAGGCCGAAGCCCATGCGGTTGATACCAGTTCTGATACGGTTAAACCAGAAGCAAGCACCTTTGATTTCAATGAAGCAATATCATTATCATCAACCAGGGCATGATTAACAGCGGGGATCGGATCCTGCCAGATCAGTTCTTCTGCAGGAACATCAGGGCCAAGGTAACGGGCACGCGGTCCCATATCGCGGTGAGTAAGTTTGAACCACGCCCTTGCGAAAGCATCAGCAAACTCATCAGGGTTTTCAAGAAACCTCCTTGAGATCTTTTCATATTCAGGATCAAGTCTCAATGCAATATCGGTAGTGAGCATGCGTGGCGCATGGCGTTTGCCCGGATCAAATGCATCAGGAATAATATTGTCTGCATTTTTCGCGACCCATTGTTGAGCGCCGCCGGGACTTTTGGTAAGTTCCCACTCAAAAGCAAAAAGATTTTCAAAGAAGTTGTTGCTCCATTGAGTCGGCGTTTTGGTCCAGATCACCTCGAGGCCGCTGGTAATGGTATCGGGTCCTTTACCTGAACCAAAGCTATTGCTCCAGCCAAAGCCCTGCGCTTCGATACCCGCTGCTTCCGGTTCGTCTGCCACATGGGTAGACGGCGCGGCGCCATGTGTTTTACCAAAGCTATGTCCGCCGGCGATCAATGCGACCGTTTCTTCGTCATTCATTGCCATGCGACCGAATGTGTCACGAATGTCTTTTGCAGCAAGAACCGGATCGGGGTTGCCGTCCGGTCCTTCCGGGTTAACATATATAAGACCCATTTGCACGGCTGCAAGTGGTTTTTCAAGATTTCGCGTATGTATATCACCGTCAGCATCGTCATCCGACACAAGCACTCCACCGCCACTCGCTACACCCTCTGATCCGTGTGCATAACGAATGTCGCCACCAAGCCATTTGTCTTCCGAACCCCAGTATACATCTTCCTGGGGCTCCCAGGTATCTTCACGACCGCCGGCAAAGCCGAAAGTTTTAAAGCCCATTGATTCCAGCGCGATGTTCCCGGCAAGGATCATAAGATCGGCCCAGGAAAGCTTGCGTCCATATTTTTGTTTGATCGGCCAAAGGAGGCGTCTTGCCTTATCCAGGCTCACATTATCTGGCCAGCTGTTGAGTGGTGCAAATCTTTGCTGACCAGCTCCTCCGCCACCGCGCCCATCCGTAACGCGATAAGTACCGGCACTGTGCCAGGCCATCCTGATGAAGAGTGGACCGTAGTGGCCGAAATCTGCGGGCCACCAGTCTTGTGAGTCAGTCATCAAGACATGGAGATCTTTTTTTACTGCGTCGAGGTCAAGGGTTTTGAATTCTTCTGCGTAATTAAAATTTTCTCCCATCGGGTTTGAGAGAGAAGAATGCTGTCGCAGTATATTTATTTTTAACTGGTCGGGCCACCAGTCACGGTTCCTGGTGCCGCCGCCGCCGACATTTTCTTTTAGTTTTCCGTTGTGAAACGGGCATTTGCTGATGTCGTTGTCTTCCATTGTAGATAATTTTTTGTTATACTGAATTGAATGTGTTGCTAAGTGTTCCCAATAATGAAGCCGGATTTGAGGATTCGGATCTGGAATACGAGATACAATAAACCCCGTCGAAACGGCCGGTATCGGGCGACAATATTATGACTTTTGGAATATAACTACAATCAATTAAATTTATACTTCAATAGTTTAAACCTATCATGACTTTAGTCCAGTTAGAGTATGTTGTTGCTTTAGATACATTAAAGCATTTCGCAAGGGCAGCAGAGGAGTGCCATATCACCCAGCCCTCTCTTAGTATGCAGGTTCAGAAGCTGGAAGAAGAGCTCGGCGTCCAGATCTTTATCCGTAGCACACCGGTAGCTACCACGGAAATGGGCCAGATTGTGATTGAACAGGCAAAAAAGATCCTCGCTGAAGCCGGGATGATGCAACAGCTCATCGAACAGGAAAAAAGTGTTGTTTCCGGCAGCCTCAAATTCGGGGTAATCCCAACACTCGCACCTTATTTGTTACCTGAATTCATTGAAGCCTTTACCAAGATCTACCCTAATGTGCGGCTCAGCATCCATGAAATGACAACAGAGAATATTGTCAGGCAACTGAGAAATGGTGCGCTCGAAGCCGGAATCATGGCGACCCCTCTTAATCATGCTGATCTGAAAGAAGAATTCCTTTTCAATGAAGAGTTTGTGGCTTATGTATCCCGCGAAGAAAAAATTTTTAACAAAAGATACCTGTTGCCCGCTGATATAGATGTGCACTCGATGTGGTTGCTGGAAGAAGGACATTGTCTGCGCAGCCAGGTAATGAATCTTTGTGCTTTGCAGAAAGATTCATCAAGAGAAAAACATTTTGATTATGCTGCAGGTAGTATTGAGACACTAAAGCGGTTCGTTGAAAAAAACGGCGGGATTACGCTGCTTCCGGAGTTGGCCACCTATGGCATGAGCAGCGCAAGAAAAAATATGTTACGGTACTTCAAGAGCCCTGCGCCGGTTCGTGAGATCAGTCTTGTTACTTTAAAGGCATTTACAAAAACAAGATTGATCAGCTTGCTTGGTCAGACGATCATTGACAATCTTCCCCCACAAATGGTAAAAAAGAAAAATGTAGAAATAATACCGGTTTGATCGCATGAAATTTTCACCGGGCAGGACCTCGTCGAAATCGCCTTGCTGGTATCAACAGAACATTATTACAACCTTATGAATCTTGCATTTGATATTCATTCCGATAATCTTTGCGACATCGGCAGGAAGCCTGCTGATGAAAGTAAACCCAGGGCAGCGTTAAAACACGTAGGTTGATTTTGAACAATCATAACAGTTTTGAATTTGGCATTCAGATGATTGCGTCTCATTCCAATTATTTGGTTATTTTTCGGGTGGAAGAAGCCTGGCAGCGAGCTACGAGCTGGGAATACATTTGAGTTAATGTGAAAGTCAAACCTGCTATTATGAAATTAAGTGTTGTACTTGTTGTTTTATTGACATTGTGTTCAGTTTCGGTAACCAGTCAGCAAACGTATACAAATCCTATTTTGGCCGGATTTTATCCGGACCCCAGCATTTGTCGCGCAGGGGATGACTATTATATCGTAAACTCCTCATTCGCCTATTTTCCCGGGCTTCCCATATTTCACAGTAAAGATCTTGTAAGCTGGAAGCTGATCGGTCACGCGATGGACAGGCCCTCCCAACTTGAACTGAAGGGCGCCGGAGTTTCAAGAGGATTGTTTGCACCGGCTATCAGTTTTTATAAAGGCAAGTTTTACATAGTGTGTACCCTTATCGACCGTGGAGGTAATTTTATTATTACTGCAGATAATCCTGCCGGCCCGTGGAGCGAGCCTACCTATATTAAAGAAGCCAATGGCATTGACCCTTCAATCTATTTCGATGAAGAGACTGATCGGGCCTGGCTTGTTTACAACAGCGTTCCGCCGGATAATAAATCTTTATGGAACGGTCACCGGACGATAAGAATGTACGAACTGGATTATAAAAATCTGAAGCTTACCGGCGAAGAAAAATTACTGGTCAACGGCGGGGTGGATGTTTCTAAAAAACCTGTATGGATTGAAGCGCCGCATATTTATAAGATCAACGGATGGTATTACCTGATGTGTGCGGAAGGTGGCACCGAATACAATCACTCCGAGGTAATCTTCAGAAGCAAGTCAATTGAAGGTCCTTACCTGCCCTGGGAAAAGAACCCGATACTCACTCAGCGACATTTAAGCAGGTCAAGACCTAACCCGGTTACGACTGCGGGCCATGCGGATCTTGTTCAAACACAAAACGGCAGCTGGTACGCGGTGTTCCTGGCCTGCAGACCCTACCAGGATGATATGTATAATATAGGCCGCGAAACCTTTTTGTCGCCGGTAACCTGGACTGAAGATGGCTGGCCGGTAATCACAAAGGGAGACGAAACCGTAAAATATAAATATCCACTGCCTTTGCCGGGTGTCAATCCAAAACCGGTAAATCATTTCACTGGCAATTTTACCTATCATGATGATTTTGACAAACCGGTGTTGGACAATCGATATATCTTTCTCCGCACCGTGACGAGTTCATGGTTTAATACCACTGAAAAAAAGGGAATACTTACGGTACAATTGCGGCCCGAGTCGGTCAGCGGTGATGCTAATCCATCTTTCGTTGGGTTTCGCCAGCAGCATCACCGTGCAACAATAACTACCAAACTTGCTTTTTCTGCAGCTGGAGAAAATGAGAAAGCAGGCGTGGTGATTTTTCAAAATGAAACAACTTATTATTATTTGTGCAAGTCTATTGCTGACGGTAAGCCGGCTATACAATTGTATCAGTCTTCAGGCGATTCAATGAAACTGTTAACAAGCCTGCCACTCGGTTCGGCAAACAGTGATTGCTATTTAAGGATCGAGCCAAAGGATAATATCTACACAATGTCTTATTCAATCAATGACAGCAAGTGGACAAAGATCCGCGACGTAGATGGCACGATACTAAGCACGGCAAAAGCTGGTGGTTTCGTGGGCTGCGTGATTGGAATGTACGCAACATCGCTCGGTAAACCTTCCTCGAGCAAAGCGTCGTTTGATTGGTTTGAATATAAGGGGAAGGACGCGGTGTTTGAATAAGGCGATCGCTAAGCTGTGCATAACCCGAAGTGGACACCCGCTACATTCATTTCGTTGAAATGGGCTCCTTTAAGCGCGACTGTGACAATTGCTTAGTTCACGCGCGATCACGAACATAGACTTGATCATTAACATAACCTGAGCGGTAAGTTGACGTGATCAGTCATTGCAGGTTGTTATCGCCAAATTGTTGGACGACCGTTCCCTTATTCGCTGACTTATGCATGCCGATATAATGCGCTTCATGGTTCGGGAAGACTTCTTAAGTTAAGGGATAGATTCATTCACAACGCCTTCGCTTAAACTACCGCCGCCGCTTTCTCGCTCAATGGAATTGTTCATTGTATAAATTGTTCTCTGCAACTTCCTGCTCCGCACCAGGTATTCTTATCCACCGAAAATATTTAATCTTCAAAAAATTTGGGTGAATCAAATATTTCCTCATCTTTGTTATATGTAGGACATAACTACAATAGTTATTTACTGCTTTATCTAACGATTTAAACCCCTGCTGCATATGAAAAGGCTTTTTTCGTGTTTACGACTGCGGATCATTCTCCTGTTCGCAGTTTTATTTTTCCTTCACTCCGGCGCCGCAGCCCAGTCTGTAACCGTTACCGGCACAGTAACCGATAGCCTTGGTGCGCCGATACAAAATGTAAGTGTCAAAGTAAAGGGAGCAAAGGGAGGTACCTCGACGAATGCAGAAGGTACGTTCAGCCTCTCCGTGCCTTCTGCCGGTTCAACCATTGTATTCAGTAGCGTTGGATATGGTGTGCAGGAAAAATTGGCCAGCGAAGGGCCGTTTAATATTGTGCTCAGTACAGTAAATGAAATATTGACTGATGTTGTAATTGTCGGGTATACCCAGCAAAGTCAAACCAAAACCACGGCAGCTATATCAAAACTGAATATTACCGAATTACAGAACCGGCCAAGTCCAAACCCGGTCCAGGCCCTGCAGGGTAAGATAGCAGGTGTAGCGGTGCCGGTCAATTCAGGCCAGCCGGGCGCAGGTGCCACGAATATCATCATCCGCGGTGGAACGAAGCTTAATGTGTACGGCAGCGGACTCGGTAATGCTAACGGTAATCCCATCGGCTCAGCTGACAACACAGGGCCGTTGGTGGTCATTGATGGTGTATTCAGATCCATGGATGACATCAACCCGGATAATATAGAAACCTTCCAGGTAATGAAAGATGCCGCTTCAACAGCTATATACGGCGCAAGGGGCGCAAATGGCGTTATCGTGATCAGGACAAAAGGGGGAAAGTTTAACTCCAAAATGAACCTGACCTTCAATCACCGCTCGACCTGGGAAACACAGTCAAGAGATTATAATTATCTCAGTGCAACAGACTATCTGCGGCTGGCACGCACCACGGTGAAAAACACCTACGATCTTTTAGATAAAAACAACCTGTTATATAATGGTGGTTTTTCAGCCGGCACGAGACCATTCACGGCTAAAGGACAATTCGGTCGTTACGTGTATACGACGGCGTTATACGATAACCTGGTTGCCATCGAAGGCCAGGCCTATGTTGATAACCTGCTGTCCAGAGGTTACCAAACCATGGACGATCCGATCAACCCGGGAACAAAACTTATTTATGCAGACAATGGCTACCAGGATAAACTCTGGCAGACTGGTTTATCGCAGAACAACAGTATTGCCATCAACGGCGGCGGTGAAAATGCAAACTATAACCTATCAACCGCCTATACCGATCAAAAAGGTGTGTTCGCCGGAACCCGCTACAAAAGGCTTGACGTGCTGGGAAATTTTGGATTCAAGCTCACAAAAAATGCAAGGATAGATGCGATGATCAATTACCAGGATGTACGTCCTAATTATGTTGAAGCTTTTCAGAATGATCTTACCCGTGCCACCAGGGTTACACCCCTGATCAGGATCTATAAAGATGATGGGAATGCCGCTATAGGCGAAAATTACACTACCCGGAACAGGTTCCATGTACTGCAATACGATGACCAGGAGATTGCCACTGAAAGACTTGTAGCACGTGTCGGAGGTGATATCACGCCGATTAAAAATCTTCACTTCAAGCCATCGGTCTCCTATATCCTGCAGGACTATACCTATATGTTCAGGCGTAAGGGAACACCGGCAGACGAAATACAACCTGCTACTATCAGGCAGAAGATCGAACGCACAACTGCTTCAAGACAGCTTATGACGGACCAGGTGTTGCAATATGATTTTCATATTGGCACTGAACACAATTTCATGGTGCTCGGTGGCTTTAACTATACCGTGAACAATGCGAGTGAAATTGTTCTTGGATCACAACGCGCTTCAAACGACTATATATTTACCATTAACGAACCAGCAACAACAGTGATCAACGGCGTCACTGTTTCAAATGTTACTGACTTCGGTACAAGGTTAGCCGAAACAAAATCTGCCTCGGTTTTTGGACAGGTAAATTATGACTATGCCGGCAAATACCTTCTCAGTGCTTCATTGCGGAATGATGGCTTTTCGAACTTTGCACCTGAAAACAAATACGCTCTGTTCCCTTCAGCTTCAGTTGGATGGAACATGCATATGGAAAAGTGGTTCACTATAAAGCCCGTAAGCATGCTGAAGTTAAGGGCAAGTTGGGGTGAGGCAGGTTTAAGTGATCTTTCACTTACCGATACTTACGGAGGATATTCAGCGACCAGTTATGCTTTAGGTTCAGGTATACTTCGTTCAAATCTTTCCAATCCGAACCTTGTCTGGGAATCAACTGCAACAACAGATCTTGCGTTCGATGCCGGCTTCCTTAATAACAGGATAGTATTAACCGTAGACGTTTACGATAAACTTACTAAAAACCGACTTGCTTCCAAGCCACTTCCATCCGAGGCCCCATTTCCGAGCATCGTCTATAACAATGGCCAGTTGCAAAACCGCGGTATTGAGATTGATCTGAGTGGAACAGTGATCAAAGGCAAGGACTTCTCGTGGCGCACTGCTTTTACCTTTGCCAAAAACAATCAGAAAGTAATTCAGCTGCCTGATAATGGACGGGCCAACAATCGCCAGGGTGGTGACATCATCTATGATAAGGGAACAAAAACCAATATTGAAGTGGGTGGGATAGCTGAAGGTGAACGCCCGTTTGCCATGTATGCTTATAATGTGCTGGGAGTGTTTGCCACCGAAGCCGACGCAGCGGCCTGGAACGCAAAAGTAAAAGATAACCTCGCTTCGCCACAGGGTATCATCGCTAAAAAACATGCGGGAGACTTCATCTTTGAAGATGTAAACGGAGATGGGATCATCGATACAAAGGACCAGGTGTTTATGGGTTACAGATCCCCCGATATCACCGGAGGATGGCAAAATACCTTCTCTTACAAAGACCTCTCTCTCAGGGTAGGATTTGATTATGCAGCGGGTCATGTTATAAGTAACGGTGCGCTTGCGCGTTCACTTGGCCAGGGTCGCGCTTTCAATGAGGGAGCCCCTGAACAAGCACTGGGACCGGATATCTGGCAGAAAGAAGGCGATGTTGGTAAAAAATATGCAAGATTTTCATTTGCCGATTTCGACTTTGGACAGCGAAACTATCTCCGCTCAAGCACGCTTGGTAATAATAATTCCTACGGTTCTGATGTTTCAGCGCTTATTGAGAAAGGTGATTTCATTGCCCTTCGTGAGATCACACTTACATATGAGTTGCCAAAGTCAATCATGAAAAAGATCAGGTCCACCGGCTTAACCGTATTTGCATCTGTTTTTAATGTGGCTTATATCACTAACTATTCGGGCATCAATCCCGAGACCTATTCCGGCTTTGATGCAGTCGGATATCCGCGTCCAAGACAGTTTACATTGGGTGGAACATTAAGATTCTGATAAACCTAACTCTTTATCATACCGGACTATACCCTGCTCACAATCCGGGAACCGGCGAAACACAACAGATATGAAAAAAATAATTCAACAATTGCTCACCTTGACTGCTATCGTTCTGATAGCTTCATCCTGCGAGAAGATCCTCGAGGTTAAGCCACAGTCAAGCATAACCGAAGAAGTCTATTTCAAGAACGAAGGTGACTTCGAGCCATATGTTACGGGGATATATACCCAGCTCCGGAACTTATATAACAATGTGACTTATGGAACTGAACGCAGTGAAGAATTGATCTCCGCTCAGAACTCAAGGTTCACAGTGGCCTGGACCCATACCTTATCGCCAACTTCCGGTGCAGTGAACTACGACGTATATTATCGTGCAATCGGGCATTGTAACCTCTTGCTTGAACGTATCAGGGACTTTGAATTTACGGTAAACCCCGCAAGTAAGAATCGAATTATCGCTGAGACCTACGCATTACGTGCCTTCTTTTATTTCCAGCTGACCAGGATCTTAAAAGATGTACCGCTGATGTTGAAAGCAGTGGTCGATGAGAATGTCGAACTCTTGCCACGTTCACCCTCTGTGCAGGTAGTCGCACAGATTGTTAGCGACCTGGATTCAGCCACCTTGCTGTTTAAAACAAATCCCTCTTTCAGCCCGGCTTTGTATCCCTCAAAATATCGTTTTGCTTACGGATCCGTAATGGCCATGAAGGCTGATGTAAAAATGTGGAGCGGCAAAGTGCTGGGGGGAGGTGCTGCTGATTTTAATGCCGCTATTACGGCAATCAATGAAGTAGAGTCGAGCGGCGTTTCTTTAAATACAGACTTCAAAAACGTGGTGGGATTAAGAGCGGCTTCAAATCCCGAGATCATATTGTCTGTTTATTATAACCGTGATGAAACCGGTAATAACTATGTCATCAACGCTTTGCCCTTCCTGGCTGGAATAACAGGAGCGCTCAACCTCGACAGCATTCCATGGGCCGCAACTGCATCAAACGGACAGGGGGCTTTCCAGATCAGCACAAAGTCGAGAGCACTTTTCAATGCTTACCCGGCCGACAAGAGGATCCCATATACGTGGATTACAGAAAGGCAGTCGACCGGGCCAAAGATTGCGTGGATCACCAAATATCCCGGTACAAAATATCCGGAGGATCGTGTTCCTGATAATGACCTGATCATTTATCGCCTGGCAGATATTTTCCTCCTGAAAGCTGAAGCTTATGCGGCTTTAAACAATACGGTTGATGCGAAAAGATATATAGACAGGGTTCGTGTGCGCACTGGTAATGGACCTTATACAGGCGCAACCGATAAGGTAAGTTTAGAGAAAGAGATCCTGGATGAACGTGGGCGTGAACTGTTTTTTGAAAACAAAAGATGGTATGATCTCGTGCGTTTTCATTACGGTGGAACCATCAATGTGTACACCTACGTACCAAACCTGGTGGGTAAAACGACGCCTTTGTTCTGGCCGGTTAATACCACAGTGTTGGCGAATAACAAGCTGATCGTTCAGACAGAAGGATATTAATAAGGGATTATGAAAAACAAAAACGTCCATAATATATTATTCATAATTCTGCTCTTTATTGGCATTTTACCAGCCGATAAACTGGCCGCGCAGCAGGCCCCATTCACGGACACTACCTTGTTATTTACACCTTCGGCAGGAGGGTACACTATGTTCCATGTACCGGCATTGGTCATTACTGCCAAAGGAACCGTGCTTGCCTTTACTGAAGGGAGATATGGAAAAGGAAAGGACTGGGATGATATGGACCTTTTGTTGAGAAGAAGTGTCGATGGCGGCAATACCTGGGAGGCTTCCAAAGTGGTGATTCCATATACAAAAGGAAAACCAACCAGTAATATTACACCGATCGCTGATAAGGACGGAACTGTTCACCTTCTTTTCCAGGTAAACTATGCGAACGCGTACTACATAAAATCGGTTGATGAAGGGAAGACCTGGTCGGATCCCGTCGACATCACGTATGTTTTTAATCTCTTCAAAAAAGAATATGATTGGAAAGTGCTGGCGCCCGGTCCCGGCCATGCCATCCAGATGACGGGTGGTCGGTTGCTTGTTCCGGTCTGGCTTTGTATACCCGACAGAAGTAAGCCAGGCGGAGATCACCGCCCAAGTTGTGTAGCTACGATTTACAGTGATGACCAGGGAAAAAGCTGGAAACGCGGCGAGATCATTTCCAATAACCTGGATATGCCGGCAAATTCAACCGATACCATCATCAATCCAAATGAGTCGGTGGTTGTGCAGCTCACAGATGGACGCATCATGATCAATATGCGTAATGAATCGGATTCAAACCGCAGGCTCATCTCTTATAGTAAGGATGGCATATCGGGTTGGACCAAGCCTGCATTTGATAATGATCTTTTCGAGCCGGTATGTATGGCCAGCCTGATCAGGGTTACCGGTAATGGCGATGACCGCAGCCGGCTGATCTTTGTTAATCCAGACAGCCGGAACAACCCCATCCAGGTAAGAAAGAATTCCAAAGTTAACAAGCCAAGAGAAAACGTTACTGCCAGGCTTAGTTATGATGAAGGCAAAACGTGGCCGGTTCACAGGGTACTGCATGCACGTGGTTCCGGGTATTCAGATCTCGCCGTCGATAAAAACGGAATGATCCTTTGTTTGTATGAAATAAGAGACGGTGATGATAGCGATTGGATCTATCGGATGGTTATCCGCCGCTTTAATATAGAATGGCTTACAGAGGGCAGGGATTTTATTGCGAAAAAGAAATGATGCATAGCCCGGCACTGGAATTCAAAAAAGACAATACTTAACTATGAAGAAAATGGATGGTTTGATTGCAGCTAGTTTTACCCCTTTTAATGAAGATGGATCGATCAACTTTAAAATGATTCCGGAGGTTGTTGATAAACTTATTGCTGATGGTTTGAAAGGGATTTTTGTTTGTGGGAGTAATGGGGAGGGGCCGAATATGACCACGAGGGAAAGAATGCAGGTTGCTGAAGCATTCATAAAAGCTGCTGATAAAAAAATATTGATCGTGGTTCATGTAGGTCACAGCTGTATTGCAGATGCAAAAAAGCTTGCAGCAAATGCGGCTGAAAACGGGGCTGATGCCGTCTCTGCAGTTGCGGCTTTTTATTTCAAACCCGTGTCAGTAAAAAACCTGGCCGATTGTATGGCAGATATTGCAGGTGCAGCACCTGAAATACCCTTCTATTATTATCATATCCCGCACCTTACCGGTGTTGGTATGGATATGATCGAATTTCTAAAGATTGCTGAACCACTAATTCCCAATCTTGCGGGCATAAAATACACTGCAACAACACTGCAGGAATACCAGGCATGCCTCGGCTATGAAAACGGAAAGTTCGATATCCTGTTTGGTTTAGATGAAATGTTATTGCCTGCATTGGCAGTAGGTGCAAAGGCAGCGATTGGCAGCACCTATACTTTTGCCGCACCTCTTTATATCAAGACAATCGAGTTGTTTAACAGCGGTGATCTCGAAGCCGCGCGTAAAAATCATAGTTTCCTTGTTGATGTAGTGCGTGTGTTGGTGAAATATCCGCCAATACCGGGACAGAAGGCGATCATGAAAATGTTGGGCTGGGATTTCGGACCGTCAAGGCTTCCATTGACTACATTGGATGATAAGTCTTACGAGCAGTTTTACCGCGAACTGGATGCGATTGGCTTTTTTGATAAGGTGCCTGTCAGGAAGAAGCAGGTGATTTGATAACGTGGCTGCAAGGAACAAGCAGTCATTTGATGAGATGCCTGCAACGACTACTCAGTAGATTCGAGGAGATCGCTGCAACGAAAACGCAGGTGGATTTGTTGATATCCCTTCAACGAAAAACCGTCCATATTTCAGATGAGTATTTCTTGAAAAACATAGAAATTAATATGTCGAAACAAACACAATACTTCAATTATAATTTATTATCGGCGGAAGAGCTTGAAACTTTCAGGGAACAGGGCTTCCTGGTGATCAGGAATATTCTGACCAGGGAAGGACTGTCACAAATGAGGGAAGAGTGCATGACAGCATGGAATGAGGAGAAGGTTGCTTTTGATCCGAACAAGTCATGGTTGCAGAACTCATTGCTTGTAAACATTCATCACAAATCAAAAACAGTTAAGGAGTATTATTTTGATGGGCCTTTGGTGGATATTGCCACTCAGCTTATCGGGCAAAATATAAAAGGCGCCACTTCGCAGCTAACCTTCAAAATGGCTGGAAATACAAAGCCTTTTGGCTGGCACCAGGACAATGGGTATGGCGAGCTGGAACCTTATACCGCTTTAACCACATTGACGGCTCTTGATGATACGGATCGTGGTAATGGTTGTCTTTGGTTGATACCGGGTAGTCACAAGGGTGGACAAATAAAAGTCAACCAGACAGAAGAACAAAAAAAGACTAAATCAGAAATTATAGTTGAGGCGGATGATAGTCTCGCTGTTCCAATGGAAATGAGCGCGGGCGATGCCTTGATATTTAGTTGCTGGATGCTGCATAAGTCGGACGGAAATTATAGCAGCGAACGTGACCGCAGGATATTATTTCTTCGTTATGCTGATGCTGATGCGGTGGAAGTGTACAATGAGCGACGCCCCAGGTTAGGTAGATTGGTCCGCGGCACCAGTCGTTTTGAAGAGGTAAAGGCGTTTGAAAAAAATTTATAGAGAGCTTGGTCAATCCATTGCCAATACGAGCTCTCAACATAAGAGAACGAAATCAAGATTCAATTATGGTAAAAGGTGATACAATCCAGGTACTCTGCCCGATGCAGTCAATTCAGATACTGCGTCCATTTCAGTCAGCCTTGGTATTGCGTTCAAGTCAATTAATTCTGGCCGTTCATGCATACCAGTCTATGGCGAAACTGCGTTCAATAAAGTCAATCCCGGCTATGCATCTAGTCTCATCAATACATGTATTACGTTCAATTCAAGCAGTCCCATCCATCCACATATTGCGTTCAATACGATCGCGAACCAATTTCATTCAATCACTTGCAATACTCCCTTCAATCCAAAAATTCCGCTCAATGTTGTTAAATAAGCTAGGACTTATCATGGCTGTTATCTTGCTGTCAGGATCTTTGACTCAAAGTTATAGCCAGGAACTAAATCATCTTTATAAAGCCGGTGAAGAGGGTTACACCTGTTTCAGGATCCCGGCGATTATAACAAGTTCGAAAGGCTCCTTGCTTGCGTTTGCTGAAGCAAGAAGAAACAATTGTGGCGATGCCGGTGATATTGATATTGTTGTGAAACGTTCTGCTGATAATGGTAAAACCTGGTCCAGGTTGTCTGTTGTCTGGAGCGACAGTACCAATACCTGTGGGAATCCCGCGCCGGTGGTTGATCAGAAAACCGGTAAGATAATCCTGCTTTCCACATGGAACCTTGGCACTGATCATGAAAAAGATATCATTGCCAAAACATCAAAGGATACAAGGCGTGTATTTGTCCTTAACTCCACTGACGATGGTCAGCATTGGTCAGCGCCAAAGGAAATAACATCAGCTGTTAAGAAAGATACCTGGACCTGGTATGCTACGGGTCCTGTGAATGGAATTCAGATTCAGAAGGGGAAACATAAAGGAAGGCTGGTAATTGCCTGTGATCATATCGAGGCTGAGACAAAGAAATATTTTTCCCATGCGATTTATTCCGATGATGGTGGTGACAACTGGAAACTGGGTGGAATAACCCCGGCTGATGGTGTTAACGAATCTACCATTGCAGAACTCCCAAAGGGTGTATTGATGTTGAACATGCGAAATTATGGTCAAACGCGGCACAGGCAGGTGTCACTAAGTAAAGATGGGGGCGAGTCATGGTCCGAACTAAGAAGCGATACCACCTTGATCGAGCCCGTTTGCCAGGGTAGCCTGCTCTCCTATAACTATAAGCGCAAAAAGCCGTTTCTTGCATTTTCAAATCCTGCAAACCAAAAGGCAAGGACCAATATGACGGTAAGGCTTAGTTATGATAATGGTAACACCTGGAAATCGAAAAATGTGTTGCATGGAGGTCCGGCTGCGTATTCAAACCTGGTGGTGTTGCCGAATGGTAACCTGGCTTGTCTGTATGAAGCTGGAAATGCAAAACCATATGAAGGGATTGTGTTTGAAGAACTTTCATTTCAAGATTTTAAATGACGCGTGCTTGCGACCGGGGGAATCCAAACTAAAATTGATTATGAAACTCATTGTATATTCAAACACCAGCTATTGTTAACGCGTGCAAACCTTAGAGGCAACTGGGGTACTGTGTTATTACCCATCAACGTCGATGATACCATTGACTATTCAAGATTGTCAGATGAATTAGATTATCTCATTGCAGCGGGTCTGGATGGGATTTATTCTAATGGTACAGCAGGCGAGTTCCATAATCAAACGGAACAGGACTTTGATGCTGTACAGCAATTGATGTCTGAAAAATGTCGGGCTGCCGGGATGCCATTTCAAATTGGTGCGTCTCATTCCTCGCCGGTCATTTCATTGGAGAGATTAAAGCGGTCCGTCTCTTTGAAGCCGGATGCATTCCAGGTCATCCTGCCCGATTGGGTTAAAGCAGGCGAAAAAGAACAGGTCGGTTTCCTGGAAAGGGTGGCCGTTGAAGCATCAGGTATTCCGCTGGTGTTATACAATCCTCCCCATGCCAAAAAAGTATTAACACCAGCAGAAATTCACAACTTAAGTAACCGTATACCTCAACTGATCGGCGTGAAAGTAGCCGGCGGTGATAAGGAATGGTATAATGCCATGCACTGGAGTATCGATTCATTTTCAGTTTTTATTCCCGGGCATTTTCTTGCTTCAGGGTTTCAATCAGGCGTTGCTGACGGTGCCTATTCAAATGTTGCCTGTTTAAGTCCAAAGGGATCACAGGCGTGGTGGAAACTTATGCAAACTGATGTGCCGGCTGCACTGGAAATACAGCAGCGGATCTTATCGTTTTTTAAAGAATGTATTATGCCTTATAACGATGCAGGATATAGCAACCCGGCGTTAGACAAATTGCTGGCTGCAGCCGGTGGATGGGCAGCAGTTGGCACCAGGCTGCGTTGGCCATATCAATGGATCCCGGAATCTGAAGTAAGAAATATAGCATTGAAGGCAAGATCATGGCTGCCCGAATTTTTTTAATACTTAAAATGAAAAAGCTTTTCATAATAATCCTTAGCCTTATGAGTGTAGTTGAAAACTTTTCGTGTGCGGTACCAACTGATAACGTGTTAGCATGGGATCAGTTGCCGCCGATCCCCGATTCCACTGGTTTTGCAGGCTCGTTTGCCGGCGTTAGCAATGGTAGCCTGCTCGTGGCCGGCGGAGCAAATTTTCCTGCCAACACCCGTCCATGGTCCGGTGGAACAAAAACCTGGTATGATAACATTTTTGTTTTAGAAAACCCGGCAGGAAAATGGAAACTGGTTGGCAAACTGCCGAGACCCATGGGATATGGCGTATCACTCACCTGGAAAGATGGGGTGATCATTCTTGGCGGTGCAGATAAAGACAACCACTATGCCGATTGTTATTTTATCAGGTATGTGAACGACAGCATTGTTACCGAACAACTTCCTGACCTGCCTGATCCAAACGCCAACGCAAGTGGTGTGATCATCAATGATGTGGTATATGTTGCCGGCGGACTGGCTTCGCCTCCTGCAAAAGAAACACTGAATGTTTTCTGGTCGCTCGACCTTTCGAAACCAGCCGTTCATCGTTCATGGAACACACTTATCACCTGGCCGGGTAAGACGCGTATGCTTTCAGTTGCCGGGGCAATAAATGATGAATTTTATTTGATGAGTGGTGTTCATCTTGCTGTGCCGGGTGACGACACTGCAGCACATCGTGAATATCTGAAAGACGCCTATGCTTATACGCCCGGCAAAGGATGGCGAAAGATTGCTGATCTGCCATATTCAACAGCCGCAGCTCCGGGTCCTGCTGTTGCGGGTAATGAATTTGGTTTGTTGGTTATCGGCGGAGATGATGGAAGCCGCGCTGACAGCAATAGTATTTTGAAAGATAAACACCCGGGATTCAGAACAGGCGTATTAGGATATAGCAATAATGCCTGGTCTTTAGTTGGTGATGTGCTAACGAAAAAAATGCCTGATCCTGAAAACAATCCCAATGGCAGCACCTGGGCGCCGGTTACTACGCCGCTTGTCACCTGGGATGGCAATATCATTATTCCCGGCGGAGAGGTAAGGCCGGGTGTAAGAACAAATCGGGTCCTAAGGGCAACGCTAAAATAATTAAATGAAGAATGTAAACACAAGGGCGTCCTGGTATCCCTGGGGAGTGGTAGGCGTTTTATGGGTGGTGGCTTTTTTGAATTACCTGGATCGTATCCTGATCACTTCCATGCGTGATCCCATCGTCAAAGAGTTTGCACTTGATGATGCGCAGTTTGGTTTGCTCACCTCGGTTTTTCTTTGGTCATATGGATTTTTAAGTCCTTTTGGCGGGTATCTCGCAGACAAGTATAGCCGAAAAACAGTGATCGTATTTAGCGTGGCTGTCTGGTCGGCGGTTACTGTATGGACGGGTTTTGTTTCCTCTTTCCAGGAGATGATCGTTGCCCGCATATTCATGGGTATCAGCGAAGCATTTTATATCCCCGCTGCATTGGCGATGATATCGGACTATCATAAGGGGAAAACCCGATCCCTCGCCACAGGCATACATTTCAGCGGGTTGTACACCGGTCTCGCATTAGGTGGTGTCGGTGGATTTATTGCTGAATGGTGGGGCTGGCGTTATGGGTTCCAGGTCTTCGGTATCTTCGGTTGTTTGTATGCCGTGTTTATTTTTTTCTACCTGAAGGATAAAAGCAAAGATTTATCAGGAGACTTAAAAAATGGTGATCAGGGGGGAACCACCGTTAAGTTAGAACCGGTTGTTGTTCCTGAAACCGTTGATCAGGCGGCATCGGCGAAAAAGCCAAACCCATTATCCGAAATCCCGAATACCGTGCTCACTCCCGAACCAATGACCTTTCTGTCTTCAATAAAACTCATTCTCAATAACCGTTCCTTTCTTGTACTGTTATTTTATTTTGTAATGCTTGGTGTAGCAAACTGGTTGATCTATGGATGGCTCCCGACTTTTCTGAAAGATCAGTTCAATCTCAGTCTTGGTGAAGCGGGACTTTCCGCAACAGGTTATGTGCAGATAGGTTCTTTTATTGGAGTGATAGCGGGTGGCATACTGGCTGACCGCTGGTATCGCACTAACCAGCGCAGCCGGTTATACATGATTATTATCGGTTTTAGTGTGGGCGCGCCGGTGTTGTTCCTGATGTCATCTACCTATGTTTTTGGTATTGCTATCATTGCCATGATAGCATTCGGCCTGGCCCGCGGTTTCAATGATGCTAACCTTATGCCCATCGTTCACCAGGTCATAGATAACCGGTATGTAGCGACAGGCTATGGTTTGCTCAATTTTCTTAGTACGATCGTTGGTGGCCTGATGGTTTATGTTGGCGGGGCATTGAAAGATGCTCAGATCGACCTGTCAGTCATTTATAAAGGCGCTGCAGTGCTCTTGCTTATAGCAACCTGGTCTTTATTTGCCGTGAAAATAAAAAAAGACAATATTTAATGTAGACACGAATCATGGGGGATTATTTGCGCATTGCTGTTGGATGTGTACAGGATGCCGGCTACAATATTCATGAAAATACGGGCATCGCTAACTGAATATAACATTAATATAACCGACATCACTGTCCGTATATAGCATCAGGATAGAGGCTATCAACAATTGAATATGACATGAAGTCAACCGACATCACTGTCCGGATATAACATCAGGATAGCGGAGATCAATAACTGAATATGCCATCAAGTTAACCGACATCACTAGAGGAATATCGCATGAAGATAACGGACATCACTACCCGCATTATTCAACTGCCGGCGGAGGCATGGTTCGCGCCGGAACCTGTACCTGCGGGGCATGTACCTTTTTGGGAGATGGCTTTAACCACTTTACACACCGATGAGGGAATCGAAGGTTACACCATGGGATACGGTCCGCTCGGCCAGGGCCGTGGTTCTGCTTATCATATCCACGATGTATATTATCATGATCTCGTCGGCAAAGATCCGCTGAATCATGAGGCCATCTGGCAGGAGATGCGGAAAAAGGGGAGGCATCTGTATAACATGACGGACACGGTGCAGGGCGACCTTGACGTAGCGCTTTGGGATATCAAGGGAAAGGTTGCGAAGTTGCCAATTGCTGTATTATTGGGTAAGGTTCGCGACAGGGTAAGGTTATACCGAACGCATCCGCCACATACAGTGAGGACTGTCGACCAGGTTGGGGCAGCTATCGATCTTACAAAAAGGGAGGGGTACAACGCATTAAAACTTCAGCTACTGGGCGATGTAAAAACAAATATCGAAAGATTGACCTATGCACGCGAAAAAGCCGGCCCTGATTTTACGCTGATGCTTGATGCGTCAGCGCAACTATCTTTTGTGGATGCCATTGAAATAGGAAGGCTGTTAGATGAATTGCATTTTGAATGGTTTGAGGAACCGATTCCTGACAGGCATATCCAACAATTAAAAAAGATTTGTGAAAGAGTACAGACGCCTGTGCTTGCCGGTGAAACCATCAGCTTATTCGAAATGCCACAATACCTGGTTGATGGAGCAGTCGATGTTATGCGTGCCGATACTCATATCAAACGCGGTATCACAGGACTGATGAAAGCGCTGGCCCTATGTGAGCTAATGGGTTATGAACTGGAGATCCACACGGCTTCATCCCCGTTGCTGGATATAGCTAATCTCCATGTCGCCTGCGCTACACATCTGTCAAATTTTGTAGAGAATCATCATCCTATGTTTCGATTCGGCCTGAAAGGAAATCCTTTGGATGTAAGAGAAGATGGTTGTCAACATCTCCCGGGTGGGCCAGGACTGGGAGTAGAAATCGATTGGGACTGGATGGAGAATAATACGAGTGAATTAATAAAGGGATGCAGGTATTAAATTCCTACTCATTAAATAATGATCTGAAGTTTTAACGCCAGGCATATAGTAAGTTTCATTATCCAGAGATCTAAATATTTAACACGGCTTAATAAAGTGGGCCGCATTAAACACACTGATGCCAGATTTATTATTAAGTAATAATGTCGGTCTCATTAAGCAGACTGATCTAAACATCCAGCACTTGTCTTCGGTCAGAAAGTACATCCCCGCTGGACGTAAATATGTTGCACATAATGATTTAATGATAATATATTTGTTTAAAAAGGAATTATGAGTGGATTGCCCGGAACTTTAAAACGTATCAGCAAAGCGACTATGACCGACCTGGTTGAGCAGTCATTGCAGACATATTTTAAAGAGCGTGCGTTGAAGCCAGGCGATCCCTTGCCAAAGGAAATAGAATTGGTGGAAGCCATGGGTGTCAGCCGCAACATCATCCGTGAAGCCCTGAGCAGGTTGAAAATGCTGGGCATGATTGAAACCCGCAAAAAACGGGGGATGGTGATGGCCAGGCCCGATGTTTTGGGCTCACTCGAAAAGGTGATGAACCCATTGCTGATCGATGATCACATACTGAAAGATATTTTTGAGCTAAGATTGGTGATCGAGATAGGCCTGGGCGATATCCTCTTCGCCCGGAAGACAGAAAAGGACCTTAAAGAACTCGAAGCCATCGCAAAAAAACAGATTAAGGATAAGCCCCATACTTTCCGGATAAAAAACGAGATTGAGTTTCATGGAAAGTTATACGAGATGACAGGCAACGACACCCTGAAACGTTTTCAGAATATGCTGTTACCAATATTCGGCTATGTAATGCTCTCTGAAAAAAAAGAACACCGATCAGGTAAAGTTACTCATATAGACCTGGTAAACATCCTGAAAAACGGCACCCGCGAAGAATTCCGCAAAGGCATGTACGAACACCTCAAGCCGCATTTTGATAAGCTTAATGAAAAACAGGATTAAGATCCACCTGGTCATTACTCGTTATATTTCTTTAGTTAGGGAGGCTGATAGTTCTCCTCATTTAGATAATATAAAGCAGGACAGTTAGATAATTTGACTCAGTGAATCCCGGCAATTCCATGATAATATTAATCAATAGAGATTTACGCATTTGTAAACCTGGCCATAAGGATCTTATCCTTTCAAAGAAAAGCTAACCTAACTGCGACCTGAATTCCTGTTAAGGCTGTTTCAAAAATGGTAGTACTGAGTATTTGCCGTCGGCAAAAACGGAAATAAAATAGTGGCCTGTTTGCAGTTTACGGATATCGATGTTTAGCATCGTATTTGCGGACCGCAACTGTTGTACTAATAATTTTCTTCCCGTGACATCCGAGATAATCATTTGTTCAATAAATGTTTTACCTGGATTATTGATGCTTACAATATTTTTTGCGGGATTCCCGGCAACTGAGATAGCATGTTATTTCGGCTCTTCCCTGACCAAAATGATCGCGGAGTAAGAAAATTTACCATCATTGTCAACTTGCCGGATCCTGAAATACTTGTTTCCCGTGGAAGTCGTTCCTGGTACCTGGTAGGTGTAATCTGAAATGCCCGCGTTTGCACGGACAGATCCGGCATGATGAAAATGCTGACCGTCTTTTGAACTTTCTACTTCAAAACTTTGGGTATTTGTCATGTTGGCTACTGTCCACTTAAGCGTTACCATTTTGTTTTGCTCAAGCCCTTTAAATTCCAACCATTTTAGTGGCAATGTAAATAGCAGGGATGAATTATAAAGATCCTGCACCTCTGTGCCAGACAATGTCCGGTCGTAAACAATGATATCATCCATCAGACCGGTATATAACGGTGCCGGGTTACATGGGTTCCTGCCAATACCAATAAAAGGCGCAGCTACCAGGTCATTTGGTATACCTACGTTGCTGGCTACTTCGATCCCATCAACAAATAATTTAAAAGTACCTACCGATTGGTTACGTGTTACCGTTACAAAATGCCAGGCGCCGTTATTGTAATCGAGTGGCGACTTAATGGTGATATCACCGCCTATGCCGAAGGCAACCTTTCCTCCATCAATCAATGCAGTGCCCCAATCCGTGGTGCCGCCGCAAACCTCAGCGTCAACCATTGCATTCCCGCCATACCATTGCGAAGATGAACTTGCTGTCATCGAAGTATTGAACCAGTAACCAAGACTGAAGTTGCCACGTATTGCGGTTTGTAACGTGCCAGGTAATTGACCCGATGATGACCCTGCGGTAAATGAAGTTGCTCTGCCAGCTACGCCGAAACGATTTGGCGCGGCAGATGTTGAGGCAAGGGATCCGTCATACGCGTTTCCACTTATATCAGCAAGTGTATTATCAAATGGGTACTGTGCAATAGCACCGGACGGAAGCTGCGCTGCCACTACAACAGGGAAAGTAAAAAGACTGATAAGTAAATATTTCTTCACACAAGTGGTTTTTAGGATGATGGAGTAATTGATGAGTAAGGTTTCTAGAACGCAATAAGCGCGACATTATTCTCTGCCACATCAGTGGATAATTATGATCAGGATTTTTCTGAGCTGATACCAGTATGTAGATGAGAGCGCCATATGAACCACTTCTGTTGTCTGTTCCTGTTTAACAAAAAGGTACTCTTAAAGTAGCGGCTTACCGATAGCCAGATTCGGTACCCCGACGCTTTGGATGTTTTAGGATTTTTTTATTTCCGCTATTTTTTTTTCGTTTTCAATTCTTTCAGGTATTTATACGTAAGAAACTGTGTACGTTTTTATTTTAAATTTACATCAGTAAGTTGAACGCCTGAAACGATTGCTCCTACTGTCCTCCGATCTTTTGAAAGAGTAAGTTAGCGTTGCTCCCGTTTCCTGGTTTATTCCCCGGTCCCTATAATATTCAGCTCCGATTCTATTCTGCTACTGATTCTATTCTGCTACTGATTCTATTCTGCTACTGGTTCTACATTGCCAATTCTAAACTGCTCCGATTCTAAACTGCTCCGATTCTAAACTGCTCCCAAATCTGATCTGCTCCCAAATCTGATCTGCTCCCAAATCTGATCTGCTCCCGATTCTGATCAACTACCGATTCTCTACTGCTACGGTTTTATACTGATACCAATTCCAGACTGCTACCGAATAGATTTTATTAAGTTGTAAATGTGGCATATGAAAATGCACGGCACCCTCATGCGTGGTTTGAGCGCGTTATATCAATACCCATTAAGAGATAAACATATAATTTTTGGTATTCGTGGTTGTTTGCCTAAAGCGGCTCTTGCCGGGGACTTTAGTGCAATAGGAAAATATGATCTGTCTCACGAGTTAGAGATGGTAACCACAAATTTTAAAACACCGCGATGTACGATAGGGTTTTGGAATACGACTACTGATAAACTCTCGATTTTTCCCGGCAGTACACTGCCTTCAAAACCCTGTCTGTTTTCCAATATTTCCAGCCTCGATACGTTCAACATATTATGCCCGGGCAATTATGTTCTGACACGTGGTATTCATCCAAGATCGGCAGGGTTTCAGAATCATGATGCATTCTTAATGGATGGTTTTGGGATCGTTAAGATACCATCTGTAATAAAGCGAAGAACTACGTTAAGTTTTGATTTGTCCAAAAGCAGGTATTGTGTGTTGCAGCCCGGCGACAACCTGCACGCAGGTAGAACAGAGCCTGCCAACAGCAATGATCGTTTTGCGGAACTGATGCGTCTGAATTATAGCAGTTCTGGTTGTATTACAATAGCCGGACAGCCTGCAGCATTTGTTAAGGGCGACAGACCTGATGCAAGATGGAATTGTTGGGAAAATTTTATGAGACTGCTTAACGGCCAAGCCGGTAATAGTATCCACTTCAATTTCTTTCTTTTTAATTTCTCAGATCTGCAAAAAATTGCGTCGGCTACTAATCATCTCCGTTTTGGCTCGGAAGGTGAAGATGTGGCCCGGGTCCAAAAGACCTTGTCTGTTATAAAAGATTCCAGGACAGGTAACAGCTATTACAACAATACCATTTCGTCTGTTTTTGACAGGGATACTGCAGTGGCGGTACTCAGATTTAAAGAAGATTTTACTGCGAAGAAGCCGGGATATGAACTAAGGCTCCGAACGTTCTACCGCTATGCGAAACATTTTATTACTCATTAAACAAGTCTTATGCTAGCAATCGACCAGCAGCAGGTTATCAATGGCATTACTGTGTACCGTGATAATTTAAATCCTGCGCAATATTATTACTTACCATCAGAAAAAGTGAAAGTAGCTAACAATGGGAAAGGCATACAATACGTAGCCTATATTGATGGAGAAGTGGTGGAGGGAACTGATCCACAGTTCACAGATGATATGAAAAGAAATGGGGGATTCCTAACGCTTGAAGTTGAGTTAGGCCCCGATCAAAGCGAAGTAGACAGGCTTCGCGAGGCGTTGAACGGGCAGGCCGGACGTGATGTGACCCTGGCACAGGTTCCATTCAAAGACGGTGCTGTAAAGCTGGTAATGTTTGGTAGCGCAGGAAACGAAGCAAATGGTGCCGTAGATTTTTCAGTGGCCGGTTCAACCAAGCCTGCTCTGCTCGGAAAGCAAACAGCAGTTTTTTCGATGAGGCTGGGAGGAATGGAAGCCCAGGTGATGTGGAACCTGTTAATGAAAGGTTCACAAACACAGATAGGTATAGTGTATGATCTTGATTACCTCGGTTTGATGCCGGCTTATCATCTTGAAATCACTGTCGATTTTAAAGCTACAGAGGAATTTTGGCAACATCATATAGATGCGGATTTTGGGCTTGAATCCGGTTCATTGAAGATCATGTCTAATAACGATATAGACCTGATCATGCGTGACCTGGTCAATAAGGGGGCGATTACAGTGAAAGCAATAGACTATAGTGGCGATGGTTCCGGGGTGAGTCCATTGGGGGCTGATGATCCTAACGCTATGAAGCTCGTGCGTGAACTTATGTCGCCTACCTTATTTGAAACAACAGCCATTCCAAGAGAAGACTATAATGTGTTGGGGAGCACACTTCCAGGCGGAGGTAATAATGGCAACACACAAAATCCGACACCGACACCAAACCCTAATCCAAACCCCAACACGAACCCGACTCCAACTCCCAACCCGAATCCTAATCCAAACCCCAACCCCAACCCGAATCCGAACCCCAACCCGAATCCGAACCCGAATCCCAACCCGAATCCGAACCCAAATCCAAATCCAAACCCAAATCCAAACCCCAATCCGAACCCAACAAATCCGACAGGTCCAGCACCTGTGCTGCCACCTGGCCCGGGACCATTACCAGAACCCCCACCCGCCTCCCGGGGAGGAACAATACCTCCAAGTAACGATGGAGGAAATAGACCTATTCCACCACCATCGCCCGAACCAGATCCAAGGGTGCCTCCCAATCCAAATCCGAACCCAAATCCAAACCCAAACCCAAACCCAAACCCGAATCCAAACCCTAATCCGAATCCGAATCCGAACCCTAATCCGAACCCTAATCCGAACCCAAACCCCAATCCAAACCCCAATCCAAACCCCAATCCAAACCCCAACCCAAATCCAAACCCCAACCCAAATCCGAACCCAAACCCAAATCCCAATCCTAATCCCAATCCAAACCCGACACCAACTCCGGAAAGACCTGAAAAGGTGTCTACGAAGATTACGATCAATGCAGGCTATACGCTTAAGCACAGATCCATCTCGCAACAAATAAAGCGCACTTATATTTTTGATAAGCAGGAAGCTAAAGTGCACGCTTATCATCCTGCGGGTGCCTTAACCCTTGATGGAACAGCATTTGACGCCGACAAACAAGTTATGCTTGTTCGCCTGGGTGAAGGTCCGTTCAAAGAAATAAATATAGAGGTCAGATCCGCACTTGACTTTGCAGAGTTTCAGATACAGGAGGCCATTGTACATATCTCGTACGGCTTTAGAGATAAGCAAGGAGATAAAACGAAAAGGTTACACCAGGTAAGTATCGCAGTGAATGCAACCGAACAAAGAAAGTTCATTTCATTTTTTGTTGACAAATATGGTACGTTGACATACGATTATTATGTCGAGTTTATTCATAAGGCAGGATCGATTATTGGCACACATGAAACCAAGATCAAATCGCGCAATTTCACTGATGTAACGGAGAGAGATATAGCTGTAAATATTTCCGATCATTCGCCACTAATACCTGTTGAAGTACAGCCTGGAAATATCCAGTTTTCTGCTGATGCCATCAATTCTGTACAGGTTTTTGTTGCACCTGCAGTGGGTGCTAATGGTAAAACGATCATCTTCAGGGAAGGAAGTACCGATCTTAAAAAGTTCCTGATCTTTCCTGCCGTTCCAAATAAATATGTCTATTATAAAAGAGAAAGATTCTTCTTCAGGGAAGATGAAATAGAACAGGAGTCCGATAAGCAGGTAGATACGCAGGTAGTAGTAAATCGTCCGGAAACCCGTGTCCTCACGATCTCACCCATTCTTGTAAACCCGGGATCACTGGTATCGAAGGCCATAGTTAAAGTTACTTACCGTAATGTTGATGGCGAACAACTAAGCAAGGCACTCGTGCTGAATGCAGACAATGCCGAAGCTACCCAACAATCTTTTTCTGTAATAGTTGAAGAAGAGGATCCCAGAATATGGACCGCGACCACACAGTTCCTGTTACGTAGTGGCGACATTATAGATGGACTCCCAAGAGAATACCATATTGAACAACCTGCCATCAGCCTTGAAACCTGCGGTTTGAAAGTCCTTAAAGTAACAACACTCCTTGAAGCGGAAACTTTTAGCAACAACATTGCCGCTATCCAGGTCCAGGTGTTCGAAAATAACGGTGCCAACAAGCCACTGGAAACCATCATGCTTAAAAAGAGTAAACCAGAGGATACAATAGTACTGAAAGGAGTTGACGTAGGCGATCCGCTAAGTGCAGTAGCAAGCATATTTAAAAAAGATGGAACGGACGAAGTATTAAACTTTGTTGTGCCCGCAGGCTTAGATGAACTCATACTAAGGATCACGAATACATAAACTACAAATACCTAAACCACAAATACTCATACCTTTTAAAATTATCAACCATGTTAATGTTATTTCCAACCGTAAAGGTTCCGGGGTTAGACGATATTGAAATATTCAGGGATCACGAAAAGAGTGATACCTTCTACGTCCTCCGGGGCAGGCCGCGTATCGCAACAGACGACCAGGGCAACCCACAAATGAGCTTTAACTTCTTTTCGCGTAATGCTGACATTGCTTATGCCAGCAGTACCAACAAAGAATTGGTCGAAACACAATTGGGACAGCTTTTGCTGACCACTGATCTTTCCATATCGGAAGCGGAACATAAAACTATCACGGACTACCTGGGCTCCCTTGCTACGAATCAAAATCACCCTTTCATGCGACTCTATGCAAGACTGGGTGGTGGAAGAAAAACATTACCCGCCAGGAGCAACAAACCGCTCATAAAACTTGGCACTCCCAATACCTGGAAAGATGGAACCGCCAAACTTGAAGTGCTGGAAGGGCTGGGAGATACGTTTAAGAAACAATCGAGTGCAGAAGTAAAGCCATCCCTGATTGGTTCAAACTCTGCTGCGTTTTATGCAACATTCGGGATAGAAGGTGCACAGATCTTTTATGATGCCCTTACCAAAGGCTACCAGGGTGAAGGGAAAGACAAGGCCTCGCTGACCCCGTTACAGGCGATAGTACGTTACGAAATTAAGGGGTTTGCCTTTGTGCCAAATCTCGAAGTAAGAGTTACCGCGAACTCTTCCCAGATGTTTACCGAAATGCAATCTTTTCAACAGGAATATAGTAAGAAGCGGAGAGGAGGTATTAAAACCGAGATAGGATTTTTCACCTACAAAAGAACAGACTCCAGGAGCGTATCCGCCAGTAAAACGGAAATTGGTAAAATGGTTCAGCGACTGATAGATCAAAAAGTGATCAAGATCGAGATCACCGACTTTGGCGATGTGTCTGCAAACAGCGAAGAGATCAAAGAGATTGAAACAAATCTTCGCACAACGCTGATGGACACTATCATGAATACGATCATTCCAAACTTTTTTCAAACGGCCTTTGTTGGTGAAGAAAAGGACGAAGAACCGCAGGAAGGAGAAGAGGGAAAACCCGCAACAGGACCAGGACAGCCAAAGCCAAATCCCGACATGGGTGTAAGTGCCGCTGAAAGAGACCGGCCCAATGTGGAAACACATTACTACTTCAGGAACGATATAGACAAATCAAAGGTCACCTCTCTTGATTTCCATTTTAAGAAAAACGGAACAGTTGAATTCAGAAGGTATCCCAATGGCACCTTGACTGCCCAGCTCACTGAAACGCAACGTAAACAACTCGTAAGGCATATCGATGTAAGCAGTCCGGAAATACAGATACTTGAAGTGCAGGTAGGAGTAAATGCAGACTTTGCTGTAGATAATATTCATAGCATTATAGTAAACATCTCCTACAGCCAGCAGGATGCTACCACGAAGGTTGTGCGTCAGAATTCAAAATCATACCTGTATAAGAAAGGAGATGAAACAAATACCTTCCGGGTAACCATGGCCCGCAACGAAAAGGGACAATTACTCGATTTCTACAATGTCGAAGCAAAGATCTCCTATGTAGGTACAGCCGAAGCTCCGCCGCCCATAAAGCTAAATAATATCAGCGACCGGCAACTGGTGATATCATACGATAAACTTGGCTTTATTACAGTTAATTGTATTGCAGGTGATATGGACTGGTCATTGATTAAAGAAGCGATCGTAATGTTAGAATACACCGCTGAGCCTAATCACCCCGACACAAAAAAGGAAATCAGGATTACAAAGGATTCTCCTACGGGTAACTGGCGTTGTTATGCTTATGGCAATAAAAGTAAAAGTTATAGCTACAAGGTCAGATACATCTTTAACGACGGACAGGAAGCTGTAAGTGATGTAAAAACAGATACACGCGGCACATTAATGATTGATGACCTTTTGACCAGCCGTGCTAAAGCATCTTTCGATGTCATCATAGATGCAAACACTGTCAAGGCCGCCAAGGTGGAGATTTTGTATGAAGACAGCTCGAAAAATGTTAAAGAAGAATATTTTCACTGGTTTACCGGAACAGAAACCTGGGACTGGACCATGCGGCTCAGGGAAGGAGCAAAAGACAATTTCAAGTACAGGTACTTTGTTCAGTATAAGGATGATCTTGTTTATACATCACCATGGCAGGAAGCTAGAAGCGACGAAGATATTCCACCAATCTCATTGGGAAGGAAGGTGAAGACTTTAACCATTGATGGTGGTTTGCTTGACTGGAGTAACTGGTCGGTAGTATATGTTTCAGCAGAATACAGTGAGCCTGAAAATAACTATGTGATCAAAAAGAATATCAGGCTCGATAGGGATAATATATTCCAAACATTCGAAGTAATGGCATTTTCTGCTGAAGGAAAACCTTTCAAATATGCATTGCAGTTTGCAAAGGCGGGAAGCGCCCCCGTGAAAGTTGCATTGCAGGAAAATGCAACGGGCCTGTTGTTGCTTGAAGAACCTACACTTACCGTTTAATGTTTAAAAAAGCAAGCCGATATGTCACAAAAATCAACCCCAACAATAAAAGCCACCCGCTTCAGCCTGGTTAATATCCAGCCTATTCTTAGTAGCCTGATGATATCAAGCGATTCAAACAAAGTGGGTGAACAGCCTATTGACCCGGATAAGGTATATATCTACGAAGGCAAAAAATACGGTCAACCTAAATTCAGAATTAAGACCCTGCCGGCAACTGAGCTGAGGCCACAATCCCGGGCTTTTGCTTTTGATAAAGATGAAGCTACCGGTAAAATTACCCTTCGTTGTACCATTGAAGCCTACCGGGAAGAAGCGGATGTTTACCCGCTTACGATAAAAAAACCGCAGATCAGTTTATCATTTGAGGCGGGTGGAAAAAAAGTAGAGAAACAACTTTCGATCACTGGTTCTCCAATAATGGATGCTGTCAACATTTTACAGGACCTCCACGCTCAGACAGAGATACAATGGGATGAGATCAAAGATCTTATTGTAGCGCTGAAAGACGCGAACAAAATGGCAACGTTCACATTAACGGTAACAGCGGAACTATGGTGGCAGAAGCCGGTCGCAAAACCCGAATTTATCAATACAGGGATCGTTCCGCCCCACATAATCTTTGATGCTTCACTGGTACAGAAGGTAGCAACACCCGTTGTTGCACAGGACAGATCTGCAAGCCTGAAAGCGGGAGCCGTTCCTGTATTCCGGAAAACAGTCATTCACCCAGGTGTAGTTACAGTTGTCAAACCAAAGCCCGCTCCGGTCCAACCGGCCCCACAAACGCCGCCGGCTAAACCGGAACCTCCACAGTTTACTGATCCGCAAAAGATTGATCTTCGAAAAATAATTACAAACAGTTATACAAAAGACGACACGGATGTGTTTGGTCCTTTGTCTGATGAATTTGAGGTTAAAGGTCTTAACTGGCAGATCGTAAATATTCTTAAAGCAGGCAAAGATTATACAATCGCTTACCGACCCACTGTGCAAACAGATGTATTTTATTTTTTGCCGCAAGTGTTCCGCATTAAGGCAAAAGAACAAAACGGTGAGCCGAAGATGTCGATCAACATGTTGCCAGGCCCGGATGGGAAGCCTGAATCTTATCGCATCAACATTGCCATCACACTAATCCCACAGTATAATCCCAAAGCAAAAAAAGATCTTTATATCGAACTCAACCGGATTACAAAAGGGGTAACAAAATTTTGCGAGTTGCGCCTGGGTGGTTTCAAGTCGGTAAAGTTTGTGTTAAACCCCGCATATGCGGGTGAGAACGCGGTACTCAGGGGAAAAATACCAGACTCTATTGAATCAATTGACCCCGTTAACGGCTTCACACTCACAGTTGATTGTTCGCTGGAATCGTTTGATTATTTCAAACGTGAAGTCAGCGAAGGGATGATTATAGGTGATATTTTTTTCGACCTGATCTCAGGGAGCGAGGGAGCCGAAGTGGTTAGCCAGCAACGCATCCCGGTTGAGCTGAACATTCGCGAACTGGCGGGTATACCCGTTGAAATAAAACCTGATTTTGAGAGAACAGCGGATGTTACCAGGATCAAAGGATTTACGTTTAATAACATTAATGAGTTTCCAATCACCATTAAAGGTGCCGATCTCACTTTATTATCGACCATAGAAGATACCGTGTATGAAGCGGATTACCAGATCGGCGTCCAGGAAAACACCTGGCCCACAAACCTTGAAAGCAAAGCCTCAAAAACGGTGATGCTTAACGATCAGGAGGTAGATGCCATTGAAGACAGGTTTTGGACCGAGTTGATTTGTGAACCTGAAAAGATCAGCATTAACAGCAACGCCAACGAAGTATTAAACAAGGTGATTGACTATGCTACCGGTGATCCCCAGATCTGGCATCTCGAGGTTAGTTGCCCCTTATTTGAAAGATGGAATGACCTGGATGAGGCCACCCTGGCGCCTTATAAGCAGATCAGCCATATTACCGTTGAAATCAAAAATGAAGAAGGAAATACTTTTTCGGTAAAATTAGATAAGACAAAACCAGTAGCAACACTTGATATGGCACGCAGCATTCGCCAGATTTTACAATCGCAGCAGTTGACTGGTCGGAAATATAAATACCGTGTAGGAACAGTGTATATAATCAATCCAACGCACTTTACTGATTGGCTGGATCCGGAATCCACTGCTTCTGATTTCTTAAGTGTCATCCCACAGAAACTTGCCCTTTAACCTCAAAAACATTTACCATGATAACTATTCCCAGTGTTTTAAATCATAAAAACGTGGTTGTTTATCCCGACGACGATGACTGCAATCTATTTTATGCTATTAAGACAAGTCCCGAAATAAGAGTACAAAACGGGCAACCAATTTTTAGCGGACTGTTCTGGACAGACCGGGCAGACGGCTCCACCACCAGCGTTGCTGGTCTTGCAGGCGGATGGATCAACTTTGATGCGCACCTTGGTATAAGCGAAGAGGTGTTGAACGAAATTTCCGGCAAGCTTAAAAGTTCGGGTATACAGGAAAGCCGCAGACGGGTGATAGTAAAACAGGAAAAAGAACGCCTTGGCCTGATTGCGAAAGCACGGGGAGAGACCCGTATACCTGAGCCTGATGTTGAAAGGGTGAAAGAGATCCGGTTTGGGGCTGTAACCTTTACCGAAGGTACCGTTACCCTGCTTGAAGAAAAAGACGGGGACCTGGTTCCCTGGTCATCAGCTGGTGGCCCCGCCAGCCTTATAGGCGATAACAATGCCGCCTTTGCACTTCGCTTAAGCCCTACCGGTGCCGCCATCTGGTATAAAGCACTTAAGGATGGTATAAAATCGATAAGTGTCCGGTACAGCCTGAAGTTTCAGTTAAGGTTACCCAGCCTTGAGATAAGAGCCTGGGCCGGCTCAACGCAAACCAGTGAAATAAACAGGAAGGTTGAGCGGGTGTGGCGTAACACCGACCAGGGTTGCTCAGATGCCGATGTTGAACGCATAGATGTGAAGGAGGTAACGGAAAAATTGATGGAGGAAGGCCTCATGAACATCGAGATCAAAAAAGGATCAACCGAAATTTCTGACGAACATGTAAGTCAACTCAGGAATATGGCCATGAAGCTGATCGAAGACAAAGTGCAGGAAATTATCAAGAGTCGCATTCATGGAATGACTACCGAAGAAAGAAAAAATTCGATGATCGAGTTGATGACAGAAGAGGTCCGTTCATTTGTTGAACTGCGTTTTACTCAGGAAGACGTTGTGGAGTGGGAGATAAACCCCCAGGGAACCATTATGAATTTTCTCGAAGGTATTCCCGACAGCAAGAAAAAGCACATTACCAAGCTGGTTGATCTGAGCGAACACGAAGTAGAAACTATTACCATCAACACCAGTGTTGATGCCCCCTGGGAAGAGGCGCCATTTGTTAACGCTGTCAAGGTAAACGTCAGTTATCCCGCCGCGAACCAAACACATTCCGCGCTATTTAAAAAGGACTCCCCAAAAGATATCTGGCGCTTCCGGCGTCCAAAAAAAGACGACGGACTGGCCAAATACACAACGGAGGTTTATTTTAAGGGAATCTCAGCACCAGTTGTACTGCCTAACGAATCTTCCAATTCCGATATCAACGTAAACATCGGTAAGGTAGGTTTGATAGATGTGACCTTTGTGCCACATCCCATCCTAAGTTCTTTATCCGGCGACAACGAGATCAAGGCGATCCAGGTTGATTTAAGCTATAAGAAAGAAGGTGATAAAGATCATTTTACTGATACCGTTATCCTCAGAACAGATAAGCCGGAAGGTGAAAAATTCACCCGCATCATTGGAAAAGTAATTGATGCACCACTCGTATACAAAACGAAATATTTTACAAAAGGGGGCAATTCCCCTGAAGTGCCGGAAAAGAAATATTATCTCACTGAAAACAACAATGTAAAAATACTCGTGCCAAGTCCTTATGAAGACACACTTGATCTTAGCGTGGAGCTGGCGCAGGTTCCCGACGAAACAGTCAAAAAGATCATTGTTGAATTCAAATATGAAGACAAAGCAAAAAATTTTTCAAGCACAGACAAGATTGAAATTTCGGCCGAAGATCAATGGGATCCAGCTGTCGCTAAACTTGTGTTGGTTGATAAAACTAAAGCGAAGTTCCTTTATCGATACACCATTATCACTGCCGATTCAATTTCAAAGTCTGCCTGGATTACCGGCGAAGGAGAGGAGCCGATCATCATACCATTGCTCAGAGTGTTGATCAATCCGGCACAGCTAAGGCTGGGGACAGTTTATTCCAATGCTTTGTTAAGTATGCAATACAATGAGGGTGACGCTGCAGGAAGTCGCGAAATTTTCCTAGATCCTGAAAATACTGCCAAACCGATCAGCTGGTATATACCACGGAGTAATACAATGGAAGCTAAGTATAACTATAAGCTCACCCTTATCAAAGACGATGGATCGCAACTGGAAACATCCGGCACCAATAAAGGGACCATCCTGATGCTGAAAGCGCCATCAAAGCCTTAAACATTGCAATCGTTAAATCATTTAGCATGCTGAGTTATAAACCACCCTTCCTGGAAGTGGGTAATCTCACTATTTTCAGTGATGACACAAACCCCGATGTCTATTATTATGTATGCTTAAGGCCGGCTATTATGACGGATGCTGCCGGTTTGCCCCGGATGGAGGCCTACGCGATCTTACCCGAGTCGGGCGTAGGCATCGAAACTGAAAGTATACTGGAGGCCAGCCTGATGCTGGATGTAAATCTTGCGCCAACTGAAACGCAGCTGCGCATTGCTGAAAAGGAGATAAAAGAAAAGTTCGGTAAAAAGCCTCGTCTGCTGGTGCCTGCGCCAATTCATAACGGAAAAGTTTATCTCATTATGGCCGCAGCAGGCAACGAACCCGATCCTAAAAAGTGGTTCGTCACTTCTGAGGTCAAACCTTCCATCTTTGGCGAGAATATCGCATCACTGGTGGTCAGGGCTCAGGGACAAGATGCGAAGTTACTCATTGCTGCACTTGACTCCAACGTAGTGGCCGCGAGTGTACACTACGAACTGGAAATGCTTGGTATAGCACCTGTATTTAAAGCTCAGATGCGTGTGAACTGGAGTAAGGTTTATCATCATTTTGAAGAGTTTGAAAAAACGAACTTTATATTTTATACAGATGAGATCTCTACCGCGATCGACAAATTAAAAGAAACGAGCGCGATAAGCATCACTATAGAAGAGCTTGACCCTGTTATCAAAAGTGAGGCGATGAAAAGCCTGGTAAATGAGCTGAAGAGCGAAGTGATGAAGAAGTTATTTCATCCTGCCTCATCACCACTTAGTGCTTCGGAAAAGGTTGAGGATCGCATAGCCAATGGTATTAGCAGGGTATTGTCGTCGATTGCGCCGGGCGTTCACCATATCCGCCGAAATATAGAGGAGACGCAGCTCAGCGAAACAACGGTAAATCTTGCGCAGCGGAATGTGAAGACCTATCCATTTTTTCCACAATCGCTGCTTTCATCACTGATACGGGATGCCGGGGGTATTAAAGAGAAAATCAAATGGATTCGTTTAGACGAAATTCCATTCATTGACCAGAGAGTTGAAGTTAGACTGGCCGCCGATACTTTTAAAAACTCGAATATAAAATCTGTGGTGATCCAATGCCGTGTGATTGATGCTGATGCAGATGATATCATTGTTCAACGCAACATAGTATTTGATTCTGACGACAATTTGCAGAATCACTTCAACTTTACCCGGCAGAAAGATACTAATTACAACTACGACTACAAGGCTACAATGTTCATGACGACAGAGTCAAATAAAATTCCTGGAAAATGCGAGCTGGAATGGACAACGGAAAAAGGTCCTTACATCTATTTCAATGCTTCAGAATATGTCGAAACCCGTGAGATCAGTATTAATCTTGATGACACAACCATATTCGATCAGACGCATCTGATCGAGGCAACGGTAAAAGTTTTAGATCAAGCCGATAAGGGCCTGGTACTGCAAAGAACTTATTTGTTCAATAGAGCCGATAATCAGAAAAAGGTATTGTCGATCGTTGCAAACAAAACGATCAGTGTACAATTCGATGTTGAGCTTACTTATTTTATCGCCGCGTCAAAAGAACACAAGGTTGCATTCAATAACGTTCAAAGCAACTTTTTCTTTGTCCCCAATCCGTTTGAAAACAAGTGGTCGGTTGATATTTTATGTCATGCCGACTGGGCCAAAACGCAAAAGGTCATTCTTGAAACCAGGGTCAGAGATGCTGAGCGTGCAGATCCGCTGGTGAATAAATTTGACTTTAAGAGAGACCTTACCGAAACGAAACTTGGAGTATCAGTTAGCTTAAACACTCCCCGCGAGGTCTTCGAATACCGGGTTACCTGCCTGACTGTAAATGCGGATGTGATTCAGGGTCCGTGGCGACAGCATGGCGGGCCTATGCTGGTGATCAATGACAGGATTCAATCGGAGCGGATCATCCGGGCTACATTAACAAAGTCGCCCGACTTTCGCGCAAAAGAGATTAAACAGGTTACGATTGAATTCATTTACCAGGACAAGGAAAACAATATTGCGATTGAGACTGACCGGCTCGCATTTAAGAATATTGGTGACACCGTTTCTTTTAAGCATCCGATGCCCAACTTCAACCACAAAGAATTCAACTACCGGGTACGTGCTCGAAGCCGGAGCGGGGATGCGTATAAAACGGATTTGCTCACGGCTGATAGAGAGACGATCAGCATTGAACTTCCGAATAACATCTGGTAAAGGGCAAACACCTGGTAAACAAATTAATCACGTCATAGCAGAAATGTCTTGTCAAGAACATATCTGGCTAAACAGGAACATCTGGCTAAACAAGAACATCTGGTTGAACAGGAACATCTGGCTAAACAAGAACGTCTGGTTGAACAGGAACATCTGGCTAACCGGCAATATCTGAAAAACAAGCAATATCTGGCAAACACTAACCTCTGGTAAACAACTAACCCGTGAAGATGAATTAACACCTGGTAAATAACAACGCTATGGTAGATTTAGCAAAACCACTCGGTATACATGAAGGATTGATCTTTTACGGCGATCATGAGCTCAACGATCTCGTGTACTATTTTCCTGATGAAGTAAGCCTTGCACAACAATCAGGCGCATCAACAGGCAACGGTAATAAAAACTTCTATGAACTTTTCTTCCAGATCTTCAATGAAGGTGATGTGATGGACGGCGGACTGGATGAATTGCGAAAAACCGCCGGCTCCATTTTATCGATAGGCGTTCAATGTTCCGTTTCGCCATCAAGGCTTGAGAAGGCACTTCAAAAAATAAAGGCAACCCGGCGATTCCCGGAAAATTTACGGGCTTCGGCACCGCTTTGGCGGGATGGTACTGTGAACCTCATGGTACTGGACGCAATAAACAACCAGGCTAACACACTGGGCAATGATGCTTTTGTAAAAAGCATTGTCGGGGCTAATAAGCCTTCACTGATGTCTTCGGATTTAAAAAGTGTTTTTAATGTAAGGTTCGATAGGAAAGGCACCGCGCTCATTCAATCGGCCCTTGACGGCGATACCGGTAATGTTGCAGGAGTATTGTACGACCTTAAATTCAATGCAATCCGGCCGGCGCTCAATCTCCGGATCTGGGCCAACCTCGGCCGTTGTTACGACAGCATAGCTCACCAGCTGAGTATCAAGGCAGAGGTTACTTATTACGTAAAGTTTTCACTTGGAGCAGAATTGAACTGGATCACCAGGAAGCTGGAAGAGGAAGGCCATATGAAGGTCGAAGTGCTTAGCCAGGCAGAAGACGCAGAGACAAAAAAGATGATGGATGAGATGATCAATGATTTTAAGGAGAGTATCCTTCGGGAAATGTTTCGTCCTTATGTAAACCCGGAAACGCCCGCTGTGCCCCTGGCGGCCGGTGCCGAGGCTGCTGCTGGAAGCGTGGTCCCTGTGGTTGGTGTTGCTTATAAGTTCACGCATGAGAAAATTTCACATGATAAAGTTATAGATGTTGACTATCGTGAGCGATCCACTGTCATTCGTACCCACAACCCACAATCGCATTTATGGGTAATGGGTAAGCAGATAGCAGCGAACAGGGATAAGTATATTCAAAGAGTAATTTTCAGCGAAGTATGGCGCGAGCAATCTTTGAGTATAAATATGGTATACGACTATGATCAGCCAAACGCGGACCTGTTAGGTGCGGAAGTGATCATCTGGCGAAGTAAACATGGAATAGCTTCAAATGTAAAAGAAGGCAGGTTCGCTATGCCGGCTGGTGTTGACCCCATTAAAAACATCACCTTTCACAAGCAGAACAAAGATAAAAAGGAGATTGCCTGGTTGTATGATAGAAATGAGCCGGTTGGTTATTATTACCAGATCAGGTTTACTTATAGTGGCAGTGTACCAAATGTTAGCAGTCCCGCGGAAATTATTACTCCGCCGATCTTCAGCACCAATGAAGACCTGGTTATTTTTCCGGATACTTATATTTTTTACAAACACATCGAGGTAAGACAAGGGAATATAGACTTTGCCATTTTTAAAAGTGTAGATGTAACCTTGAGGCTTAAAGAAGCGATTGGAGATAGGGCGGATGTTTCAGCAGGAGTTAAAGACGCCAGTGGCAATAGTGTGGATGTTAAGCCAAAGGTTAAAGATGCTTTCGGCAATAGTGTGAATGTTAAGCCAGGGGTTACAAATCCCAATGGCAATAGTGCTGATACCAGGCCGGGTGCTAAAGATGCCAGTGGCAATAGCGCTGATACCAGGCCAGGAGTTAAAGATGCCAGTAGCAATAGCGCTGATACCAGGCCAGGATTTAAAGATGCCAGTGGCAATAGCGTGAATATAACCGCAGGATCAACAAATGCGCCTGACGGTAGCATCAACGTTGCTCCGAAATTTCGGGATGAGTTTAGCAATGTGTTAGGCGTGGAGACGATTACTATTAACGCAACTAACAATCGCGAAACCTGGATCGTACGTGGAAAAGACAAAAGCCATTTATACATCGAAGCAACTAAGGAGTTTCATTATATTGATGGCCGGGCATCGCTAAAAACAGAACCACAATACCTGCAGGAAGATGAACTCATAATAAACAAACCTTTTCAGCGGGCACAGTTTAGCCTTATCCCTGTTATTGGCGGAAAGTCTGACAGCGTTTCTGAAATTCTGCTGGAAATAATCGTTACCTCGCCGGTGTTAGATGAACCCGTAACAACAATGCACCGTATAGCCGGTCCGGCCTTTACGATAGACGAGATCAAAATACCGCTTAATACTGATAAGGATAAAATCACCTACAGGGCAAGCGCCATCATGAAAGATGCCGCGATCAAAGAAATCAATAGCGGGGATATTACTTCAAATGCATTGCTGATCAATTTGAAGAGGCTTACCCAGAATGAAGTTGTATTTGTATGGCAGGGCCGAAGTCCTGAGGCTTTGGGATTGAAAAACCTGGTGGTGGAACTCCACAGAAAAGGTACGCCCGTAACTAATCTTGAGAATATTGAGTACAAGGGCGACAAATTGCCCGAGCCGATAATAAAAATCTTTGATGTCGATGTTCAGATAGAATGGCGTATCAATAAGCGCTTTCAGAATGGTAGCCGTGAAAGGACTGAGTTTAAAGCACTGGATGGGCAGAAGATTACGATAAGTGGCGAATGAGTCTTTTTGCTGCACTACGCCGGTATGTGTATACTATGTAATGCGTGTACTATGCGGAATATGTAACGGTCTTATGTCTGTGCTGGTTTTTTACCAGTGCTACTTTCTTTGATTTATATAGCAAGGTGTGGAGGCATCGATAACACCCAGTCTACGTTTAAAAACTTAAATGATTTTTCCCTTTTGTATTAACGCTTTAATCTGGTCTGATGAAACAATATTTTATTTCGGTTGCAGGATATGATTTCGCCAATGGGGGTGTAAATTTTCCCTTTATTGCTGATAAAAGAAGGCTGGACTTGTTGAGCAGGAATCCATCCTGGCAAAATGATGCTGATGTGATTTTTGTCCGGATGGATGTTAAAGCCGGGACTATTGAACGGAATATTTCAAATGGTAGCACCCGCAACTGGACCGTCGAATCTTCGGGATTCACACCCATAAGCAGGGGAAATCATTATAGCGGAAATCATTTCAAGTCCGCAGATACAAGCGTCATGTCGATTACTGACTGCTACAGGTATGTAAGTAATATAGGCGCTTCTGAACCGGGAACAGTAAAGGAATTCGGAATTTTGGGTCATGGTTGGTTTGGAGGGCCGGTATTGGTAAACTCGTTTCAGCGGTCGCAGTACGAGGCCAATGGGGCCGAAGCCTCTTTAAGGGATCCATGGGATAAAGATGGGCGGACCAAGGATTTTTTTACTCAAAACATGAATGATGCGGACTGGCAAAATTTCAGAAGAGCTTTTGCTTCCGATGGTTATTGCTGGGTGTGGGGCTGCCTGTTTTCCCGTGCATATTTTGACACGTTGTATAAGATCATGCAAACATCCGCCTTTCGCAACAAGCAAATGGGAAATCATGCCGACACGGATACATTTACAATAGCTGTCAATGCTACGTTTGTCTCCAACTACTACCACGTTGATCCCTTGTTTTTCCCTGCCAGCCGCAGCGAGCTTTCTTTTACCAGGTCGCTTGCCGACATAAAGAAGTTTTTAAAACGAGGTATCAGGCGATCTTATCCCGGCCGGTTTACAGCCGATACAGCAATCGAGTGCCGGGCCGCCTACCTGGGTACTTACTCGGATTATGAAAGAGTTCATGCAGGACATTCTGTTCGTCACACCGTAATGGTCATTCCTCGCCACATGGGTGCATATGGTTGTGATTTTACCCGCACAATAAATTTCTTCAAAACCTATCTTAACCAACAGGAGGACCCTGAAAGCCGGGGGTATGCGATTTATAATTCTGCACAGATTAACGCCTGGTGGGCTGATACGAGATAATATGATCAAAACAACGCCTAACTAATTACGATTTGATTGTTTTCAGTACACGATATTGACACCTTGAACCTATTCAACCTGGCGATCAAATCTCATCAAACAATCGCCACGTTTTGGGTCCGAGAATTCCGTCGGGCACTAATCCCTTTTGTCGTTGGAACGCGCGTAGGGCTGCTTCTGTTTTTGGCCCGAAGTTGCCGTCATCTGGCAAGCCAAGTTTTTGCTGGAGTTGTTTTACAAAAACGCCTTGTGAACCTCTGCGAAGGGTGGGACGCGGTATTTTGTCCGGATCGATTAGGGCTTCTTCAAAAGCAGGGATCAACCTGGCAGGAAGCGCGGCCCCATTAAGTATTGCTGCGACGGATTGCCGGAATTGATCCATGTCGAAGTTCGCGTCCGGCTTTCTTCCCCTTGGTAACGCATACTCACGATGAGCAACACAAAATTCTTCCGTCTGGTTGATATGTTTGAGAATTGCCGCGACTCCGCGCTGGTATGCATCCATTTGTACTGATGGCCAGGGTAAGTCGTTTGCGCCACCGGTGTTTTCTGCTTCTATCCCAATAAATTCTGAGTTGCCATTGACACGTCCCTTCCACATTCCTTTCCCGGCATGGTTACACCTGCCTGCAGCTATGATATAATAAGTTCCATCCCTTCCCAGGCCCAATTGTGACAATGGGCCCTGCAATCCGGGCCGTCCGTTTACCAGGATATTAAGCGAAGGCATATTGCCGTTTTTTGAGCCGGCAGTATGGTGACAGATAACGCCAAAGGTTCTTCCAACATCTCCAAGGCCACGGGTCTCCCAACCCGGAACCTCGGCAACTTTAAGCCCCGCATTCAGCAGAACTTCGGGTAGCCATATAAGTGAGTGTGCCATATATTGTATTATTATTCGGTTACGCCACCTCTTGCTTCGGGTAAATCTTCATCCGCCGTGGGCATATCTGATCCAACTGAGCAATTGTCGATGGCTGACTGCTTGTCCCTGATATTTGGATGACCAGCATCGGCTGTACTATCTGGCGGTAGTACCGGTGCAACAGGTCCCATTCCCCGATCCTCTATCCCTTCGTTCAAAGCAGGTTTTTTCATCTGCCTGTCTTCAGATGATTCTTCGGGACTTTTCTCATGTGGCTTTACGGTCGAACGGATGACCATTACCTTATTCAGCAGGTCGAACCAAAAGGGCGCGCCGACTGCTGCGGCAAGTGCAGTTATTATCCACCCGAGCGCAATTTTGAATACATCGTCCCACCAGTGAATTTTACCGTCTTCGCCTGGTGACGTGCCCACGTCAGATTGAGCATATCTTTTCCCTGCTGCAGCGCCATCGGACCATCCGATTGGCAGATGTAATTCGTTTAAAGCCTGCAGGGCCTCCTGGTAGCTCATATCATTATCTGGTGAATCTTTCGCCGCTGCTTCAGCACGGGCAACCAAGGCTTGTCGTGCTGCGTCATCCTGGAAAAGATAATCAGCAATGGTAAGTGTATTGATGTTGAGGGCAACTGCGAGGATCAACCCGATCCAGAATAAGATCCAGTAGGTAGCTCTTTTATACCAGCCTGACACCCGATCCATTGCGCTATCGAACCAATCCTGGATTGCTTGCTGGGCCTTGTTCAAATCACCCTGTGCAGTGTCAAGAGCAGTGAGCACTGCCCGCTGAACATAAGGATTGTCAAGGTTGGCGATATTGGTGCGGATGTTTTTCAGGGAGATTTGCGGTGACTGATAATCGCCACTTACCTCATCTGTTTCTGGTCCACGTGCCGCAATATCCATCAGGGTTAATGCGAAATTTTTTGCCGGAACATATGATGGGAGATCACGCCCCCGCTCGAATAATGACAAGTCATCAGATGTTTTACCAGGCTTGTATTCTTTATTAAACAGACTATAGATAAGCGGATGCGTATAGAACGATCTTACAATCCCGTCGCCGGTTTTGTCATTCAACAATTCTCTTATTCCGGCTTCAAGATAGGCAGCTCTTGTTTTTAATAAAGCTTCGACCCCTTCCCGAATGCATGAGCACATTATACTGAAGAGAATAAATATGAAGATGATGCCAAGTGCAACTTCGAGTACGACTGATCCAAACATATATAACGTTTAAGTGACTGAGCAATGATCAGGGATAGTGGACCGAGCAATGATACGGTTAGTGGATTCATCAACGGTTACGAAACAATTCAATAATGATTGTTATGAACTGACAATTCATACAAGAATTAACGCCAGTGATCTTGTCTTGCTACAAAGAGAGCCTATATGAAGAGTGGTGATAGGGAAGGGATTCAGCCTGTGTTTTATAAAGATAAAACAGTTTCAAATGTTATTTAAAGAATATTTTGAATAGGATTAATTGATGGGTTGTCTTAATAGTTACCCGAACTATATAGTAGACACGGCCGGAAACTATCTGGTCCTGCGTCTGATTTCTCCATACATTAAGCATTTTTGAAGGACGAGATATACGTTAGATATACCCGGGGTGAAAAGGTGTTTCCACCCTGGAGGATAGGGTGTTTTTCTTCTGGACATGTTAATTGCCGTGGGCTAAATTTGGAAAACTCGCGAGAGAGCAGACCGGGAGAAGATTCAATGACAGTGAGATCAGGAAGGGTTTTTATTATCTGAAACTCACACAACATTTATAAAACTACCTTATATTTGGGAACATCATCTCCTCGTTTTAGTAGCACCTCGCGAAATTGCCAATGGATTATTTTATCAAATCGCCGTTCCCATCAGAACAAATCTCATTTGAAAAATAGATACTGACTTCACGCCGAAGTTACTTGACCCGGCCTGCCCGATTACTGTTGGACTATCAGCCCGTGGCAGACTTAAATAAGGCACCGGTCCACACCCTCCTAACGAAGACAAATCATCCGCCTCCTCAATGAAGGTTCTTTATCTATTAGTTTTTGTTTTTGTCCCGATCACAAATTCATATACACCTAAAATTTGATACCATGAGTCAACAGGTTAGAACCATGCTGATCGATGATCATGTTGTGCCGGCGATGGCGATTCAATTGCATTGGATGAAAGGCTTCAACTTACCATCCGGGTAAAAACTCCCCGGCAAGGATACCCGAAATCAAACTGATTGTTAACCTAAACCCAGGCCATGAATATCGCCGACCAGTTTTATGACCCGCTCAAGTCGTTTAAAATTGTGCAAAGGGCAATTGCCATCATTTGTTTGCTCATTCCGTTCATCCTTTGGCTTGGAGACACGGATAAATTTTATCCTGCAGAAACAAATCCGGCACCAGTTAAATGCAAATGTGTGCCAGCGCCAGATCCGCCGCAGAAGGAAGTGATACAAAGAGATCGGCTGGGGTTTAGATTAAGTATCAGTGACTATGCATATGGACGTAAAAGTCATGTTTTTGCTTTATTGTATACGATCGCGGCAATGATGTATATATTCAACTGGGCCGTCTATTATAGAAGTGAAGGGAAACTCCCGGTGAATACCGCTGCAAAACACTTTAGCTTTCTTGCCGGGCTTAGCCTGATCGGGGTTGTCTGTGCTCCTGAACGAAATTATTGCTATTTGCATTACGGGTTTGCCATAGCCTTTTTCCTGTTTAACGGACTGAATATCGTCTATTCGAACAATACAAAACAAAAGGCATTACGGTGGTTCAGCGTTGTCGTCATGTTTTCGTTTTTTATCATCCCATCTATAAATTCAAATGTAACCTATCTGTGGGCCGAGTGGCTGGCCCTGTTGGTCATTGTATATTATTTGCTTCGGGATTCAAGTATCATGAAAAATAAATACCAGATGGAAGCTTAGCCCGGGCATCAATCAACCACCTAACCTTTCCAAGACTTCAACTATGAACAGAATCCACTCAGGTTTAACCATTGCAGCTGTAGTTAATACCGGCATGTTATCAGAATTAAAAAGCTATCTGGGAAACATGAACAGGGATCAAACAGATTTATGCCGGCAGTTAGATCAATGTACTTCCTTGCTTTTTGCGAGTATTTCACTGGTTCCGGAGCAACGATACGTTAACGAAACGCTTCCCGCTACATTAGTATTTGCCACTACATTTTGCGGCAAGCGTTCGGATCACTTAAAGGAGTTGGTTAGAATCTGGAGAATACATCTTATTGAATGTTTCCGGTGTTGCCAGGGATTCGAGGTTAATCATCTTGTGAAAGACGAAGATCTTATTGACCTGATGAACCGGCAAAGTCGTCCACACGCATTCAACTCCAGGTATAATTGTATCACCAAACTGGAGCTGCAGACTGATAACAGGCTTGTCGGGGAATTAGAGGATTATATTGACATCATGCAACAGCAGGAGGGATTCAGGAAGCTGAGTGCAAAAGAGATAAGAAAGCTAATTCAAAAACAAGCGCAAAACCTGTGGTTCAAATACACTGACTTACCGAAGAAATACTGCCTTAACATTTATGAATTTTGGATGGTCCACCGAACCGCAGCGCTTCAATGGTTGTTGTTTATCGCTTTTTATTGTTTCCTGCTTTTTTATAACGGTTGTGTCAGCTGCGTGCTTACTTTACTTCTTGCGGGCTTGGTGGCGATTGGGTTGATTTTGCTGGTAATGGCTAAAATCATCACGCGTGAAAGGGAGATCACCGCTACCAGGCCTGAAACTGCCCGCATCAGGGCGCTTGCACAAACACAGCTTTCACCGGTTATCAATGAGATGATCGCAGCCGGTCCACTAAGGCCCGGCTGGCTAAGAAAACATTTCTATTATTATTCATTAGCAATTGTTGGCTTCCTTCGTGAGCCCTTCCTTTCTGTGCCAACGGTGAGTTCGATCCGATGGGTTAGCATAAACGAAAGAAGACGGCTCTTATTTCTTTCCTCTTATCACAATACAACTGATTTCTATGTCAGGGAGTTTTTGACAGGCAGTACTCCGATGGGTGTAAATTTTATTTTTTCCAATGGCCAGGGGTTTCCTAATGCTCCATACCTGTACAGGCAAGGTATTCGGGCGGATCCGGAAGGGTATATGGATGTTATTCACACATATCAGCACATCACTGATTTTTGGTACGCTCACGACCCCGAATTGAGCGCGGATGTCATCAACAAAAACCGAAAGATCAGACTTGGTTTATTTGGGACAAAGAATGAAATAAAAAGTCAGCAATGGCTTGATCTTTTCTAATTCTAAAAACCTTTGAAATGGTTAGCTCAGCATCGACGAAATCGAAATTTGTCCAGGAGTTTAAAGACGTATCACGGAAAGGGGCCGATATGCAGGCTCTGATATCCAGGGGATATAAGGAATTGCCGGCCGCAAAATATTTATTGCTAAAAATCGGTGATTCGAAATCAGCAAGAAGGTTTTTGTCCGGGCTGATAGATCTGGTCACGTGCAAGGACAATTCCCCTGAAAGTGAAGCGGCAGGTACCGGCTGGAAATTTGGCAGGGCATTGAACATTGCGTTTACTGCTTCGGGTCTTGTAAAGCTTGAACTTCCACCATCGGTAATGGACACCTTCTCAAGAGAGTTCCAGGAAGGGATGACGTTCATGCATGATGGCAGCGAAGTCCAGCGTGAGCGATCGATCCTTTTAGGCGACCGCGGCCGCAATGATCCATCTAACTGGCGTTGGGGAAATAAGGATCATCCAGTCGATGTTATGCTGCTCTTATATGCGAAGGATAAAGTGACTCTTAAGTCATGGGAAGAGATCGTTTTAAAGCATTGCGATGGCGTAACGGATATAGGGTTAGAAGAAACATCACCTGCTCAACCCTTTGAGCATTTTGGATTCATGGATGGCATCTCCCAGCCGATCGTAAAGGGGTTTAGTAAATCAGATGATAACCGGCCACCGGCCGAGCTGGTAAATGCTGGTGAATTTATTCTCGGCTTCACGAATGAGTATGATAATTATTCACCTAGTCCTTACGTAATTGACGATCCTGACGCAAGGGATCTCAAATATCTGCATGGACATTCTGATAAAAAGAATTTAGGAAGAAATGGTACATACCTGGTGTTCCGGCAAATTGAACAACATGTAGATGAGTTTTGGAAATATATGGTCAATGAAACTAAGGAAGATGGAAGGACGGATAAGGAGAGGGCGGAAAAGCTCGCCGCGAAAATGGTGGGCCGATGGAGAGACGGTCGTCCTCTTACGATATGCCCAAATCATGATGACCATTTATCCCCCGAGGAGCTTAACAAATTCAAATACGAAGACGATGGTGCAGGTAAACATTGCCCTTTTGGGGCACACATCAGGCGGATGAATCCCAGGGATCAGACACATGCTGGCCGGGATGCATCTATGTCACTGGAGATTTCTAATAAACACAGGATGCTCAGGAGAGGAAGAAATTATGGAGAATTGAAGAACATCGATGAGTTGATAGAAAGGCTTATTGAAGCAAAAAACCTGGGTGAAAAAATGAAGGAGAATGGGGACGGTGGGCTTGCAAACGAATGTAAGGAGTCGCCACAGGTTTTAAAATCAGAAAGAGGATTGCATTTCATTTGTCTTGTTTCAGATATCAGCAGGCAGTTTGAATTTGTTCAAAACGTTTGGGGTAATACCCCCTGTTTTGCCGCCCTGACAAATGAAGTGGACCCGCTGATATCTCCCCGTAAGACAAGCAGGGATAAAGAATGTCACCAATTCACAGCTCCACAGGAAAAATTGAGAAACCGGTATAAGAATGTTCCGGAGTTTACGACCGTGATAGGGGGACAGTATTTTTTTATGCCAGGTAAAGACGCATTGAAATATATCCTGAGATGATTTATCAGATGAACTTAACACATCAACAATGAGTGCAAAGGATCCTGAGATGATTTATCAGACCAACTTAAAACATCAACAATGACTGCAAAGTGTCCAATTACAACTCAAGGGCAAACCTCGGCGATCATTAAATATTTGCGAAGTGTTATCTTCCGTAAATACAAATCCGGTCAGCAGCGAAGAATTTTTCATGCGAAAACAATCGGTGTGGTTAAAGGGACGCTTGTTGTTGAGGACTTGTCTTCATCTGAAAGACTAGCCGTGGGTTTGTTCAAGACCCCAGGAGTATTTGATGACGTGACGATCCGTTTCACCAAAGGCAATTCCAGCATAGGGCCGGATGGCAAAAAATCAGTTCATGGTATGGCTATAAAAATTACAATGCCAGTCGATGCAAAGGATAAGGAGAAAGGTTCTGTGGTCCAGGATATTATTTTGTCGACTACTCCTGTCTTTTATCCTTATCAACTCGAGGCTATATATCCTTCGATGAAAGGGTTACTCGCCCGGCGTGGGCTTATTCGCTTATATTATCTTGTAAAAGTCGGCGCTAAAGATGCTCTTGCTGCTATCGGATTTTTGAAGAAGAGAACGAATCCGGGTAATCTGTTAGAAGAAATTTATTATTCCGGAACTCCTTATAAATTCGGAAAGAACGACAAGATTAAATGGTCGGCCTGGCCTTCGAAAGTGGTTTGCCCGGATGACCGCGACAGCCGGACTGATGCGAATTTTCTTACCAAGAAAATGCAGGATGATTTAGAGAACAATATTCCTCCTGCGGGGGCACGCGATACTGTTGTAAAACAACCACCGGAACCTTCAGAGAAGGCCATTGACTACAGGGTCAAGTTTACGCTCTGTGTACAGTTCCAGGAGGATGAAAAGACTGAGCCAATAGAGAATTGTTCTGTTAACTGGAAAACAAAGTTTCACCCGGTAGGTGTAATTAAGATACCGGCACAACAGGTCGGGATAATCGAAAACATAGGCATAGCTCACGGATTATGGTTTTCGCCTGGTAATGCGCTGGCAGATCATGCTCCACTTGGTGAGGTGAATAAGGTTCGTGCGGAGGTTTATGCAACACTTGCTAACGAAAGACTGTCGGCTAAGCTCAACTCAATAGCAGACGATGATGGGGGACGCGAATCGAAGGATCCGAAAACGTCCACTCCCGAAATCAAGATCATAACCGGAAATAAGGCAAGGTCAGAGGTATGAAGGTTCCTTGTATGTTTCAGGGGAAGAACGCAGCAACATTCTGAGTCCGGCTCAGCAAGCCAGGGTATCAAATACAGGGTACGAATGTATCTGGACTGATTGATCTTGAGGAAGTGATGGTCTGGAAAAACGGGCAGTTCAATTTTGGTGGACCAATATCAAGGCAATCATGCTACAGATTGAGAAATATTATAACATAGAAGTGGAATATAAGTATGAAGTTCCTTACCAGTCTATTGCCAAAATTTCACAGCAAGTAAATGTTGCCGAGTCCCTGGAAAAACCCGAGTTAAAAAACTTAAATGGCTTCATGGCAGATCTTTTGTAAAAAAGAAGTTACCATCGGCCGAAGGAGAACATTATATTATCCTGCTGGGAGACAGATTGCCGTTTTTCAGCGTACTTTCTTCTTCGATGTTTACAATGGTAATCACGAGGCTATTTTCAAGATTCCGCCCTTCGTCTGTATCAAACAGACCGATATTCTCGATTACGACATTGGCGGGATCACCTTGTGCTACCATATAGGCAGACAACTCCTCCCACAATAATACCATTGCGTTTCCAATCACATGTAATGATTTAGGAGACAATAAAACTACCTACGCAACCGTTCGTCGTGTTTACCTAATCAGCGCATTATGTATCCAGATGTGAACGGTTTGGTGACAGAATTCACCAGCCAATATTAACAACAAAGTTGTGAGACAAAATTTTTAATAGTAATCAGGAGCAGAAAGAAGAGTTACTTGGTTTGGGATATGAATATAGGAGATTTTTGGAATTCTACCGAAAATGCTCTCCAAATTTAAATTGCGATTTTTTTTTGGCAGTTCTGAAACGAAGTTAATACCAGTTGCTCAAGAGCTGGTCAAGAAAGCCGCATGATCCAAATCAAATTTACATCTGAAAGGTAAATTTCGATATTGACATATTCTAAAATTACAGCTACTAATCTGCCTCCTTCATTTATTGTTTTTATCAGAAACGTGAAACTCTTCCTTCATCTCCATATGATGTAATTAAACTAAGGTGGCAGGGAGTCCTACCACCTTATCTGAACCTTTTAGTTAGAGGACGGGGTTAATCTCAAAAAGATTTTCTAATTGTGAAACGTGATTTGCTGTCCTCGCTTCGTAAATGATGTTACCGGTATATTTTTCTCACTCTCATATTTTAAACTGGCTTTATATGTTTTTTCTGACCCAAGCCCATTAATAACTCTAACAGTACAATCCGTGAGCGGGCCATCTTCAGGTCCATAATATACAAGGCTGATCTTATAAGTACCATCTGGGATATTTTCAGTCCAGTATACATTTTCAGGGCCGTATCCATCCACATCATCAAGGTCAAGATACCCACCAGATCGGGATCCTGGATGATCAAAAAATATTGTTTCTCCTGCTGGGTCAGTAACGTGAAGGTCGATGTCAACAGCCTGGTTCCAACTCAGCCCGATCTGAATAACACCTTTCGAGTCCGTCAGATCATTCAAATCGTTGTTTTCAGTTTTCAATAACTCTCTTAATTCGATGATCCATTCCTCAAATTTAATATTGGCATCAAATGCATTTTTGATATCATTTAAATGTCGTGATATATTATCGGTCAGATCAATGTTATCAAAAAAATCAAAATCAAAATTATATCTGGATCCTTGATGTTCCTGTGGTTCCTGTGTGTCGACCTGATCTGTAGCTTTCTTCACATCATCAAAGAATTCCTTGTCAGTGATCTGGTTCAACTTTTCCGCTAGTTTGCAAATAAATCCTTTGTCCGCTTTGTTCAGTGTTTCTGCCACGGTGCAAGGTGCTTGAATCAATTTATCTTTTGTTTCCTTAAGAAGATCCATAAGCTCAAAAACGCTTCTATTAAACGCCTCATCCATTGTCTCATCTGTTTGGCCATTGCTGCCTAAGATCGTGGTTTGTACATCTCTGGCAATGCCTTGGCCGAGCCGTTCAAAACGCCATACCGGAGCGCGAAAAGCACGGGATTGGTTTTTGTTTCTTTTTTGCCTGGCGCCGAGTAAATCGATTTCTGAGTCAGGTAAGCGAATTCCAAAAGTTAGTTTGGGAATCCCATCCAATATTTCCCCTTCGTATTTTAGTGTTCCCAGGCGATTCGACCAATCGTATTCATAGTACCTTATCATTGTTTTTGTGTTGCTTACGCGGTCAGCCCAATAAAGGTGTGGAAGTCGCTGACCGGTATAACTATCAATTCCATACATGAATTCTGGTTTTCCTTCATCATTCACAAGGACTATCCATTCGGTTGAAGTAGCGCTGTCGGAAAAATATAGCTTCCCAATTTTCTGAGGCACACTGTTTATAAAATTCCCCAGGCCGAGAACCTGGAAATTCGCATTTTTAATTGTTGTTATTGGACTTAGACTTTCCTGAGTAGTCCCAACGTTCTTATAAAAGTTAACCAGCCAGGTTTCGTGATCTGGTGGCTCAATCGTAAGTTCCAAATCGACTCTTTCTTTTCGGCAGGAGATCATGACAATGATTACGGAAAATATCGCAATTAATTTTTTCATGTTATCTGATTTAGCAATGTGTTGTTTTGTTGAACAGATGTAACGAGCCGTTGATCAATCGATGGGTTGGCAAAATTATCGCTATTATAAAATCCTTCCCAGGACGAGAAGGGGTTGAAAAATAGGGTACGGGGAATGTTATTGAAGTTTAAATTCTTTGTAGATATGCACGTTTCCATCATAAACAAGAAGTTGTTTGAAATCCTTTTCTTTTTGAACGTTAATAAAATAGCAATGGAGATCGCCCTCGTTAACTTCACTCACTACTTTTATCGCATAACCTTCGTAGTTTTCATTGATAAGTGTTTTGACTGACTCCTTAAGTTTAGACTCCTGGTAGGATTTAATAGTCCGGAACCAGGTGCCGGTATTTCTATATGTGATCCTGGTTGTGACTCCATCTTCTTTGAAAGTAGCGAGGATTAATTTGTCTTCACGGAACCAATTAACATCGGCATTAGTGTTGAAATTCTTTTTGAAAGACTTTTCGGCCCTGGCGCTTGCCATTTCCGTTTTCCTGGCAGCTTTTGCAGAACGTGAAGGATTGGTCGATGCTGGGGGATCACTGGTTACGCTTGAAACGGCGGCATACATGGATGCAAACTGACCATGAGTATTACCAGGCAGCATGGAACTTAACAAGATTGCAAATGTAATTGCAGAGATAATCTTTTTCATTTTCTTTGATTTAAGTGATTTTTTATTGTTGTATTACTTTGTAAAGGTGGCCTCCTGAGAGTGTGAATCCAATGATGGATATACTGCTTTTGCATCCGCTTTGTTTGCAATTCTAAGTAGTATGATTTCCCGTTTACTGACGGGTGAAAAGGCCCATATAGAAATGTTAAAGGCATTCGGTTTGAAGAGGCGGCAGGCCTAATAGATCAACAGGGCTGCTCTTTTTTCATGAAAGCAACAGCCAGAATTTATTGAATGTGTTAAGTGTCCATAAGCATTCGGGCTAGAAATAGTGCGGTCGAATTTATTTCTTGAGGTAAGATGTAGGTCGGCAGTACAATTAGCTGAGGTGTCTATTCCATGCTCGATCTTTGTAATCAAAATGCCGTTCCTTAAAAGTCAGAGATCTTCTTATGTGAGGTGCCATATACTTTCGTTCGAAGATTTCATTCAATGAAGTGGAAAAATTTGAACTTCCAGGTTCAGCAAGCCGGGATGATCGCTGCCCTTGGGGACAGGGCTACATCACCATGATTTTCATTGTAAAAATAATAATTAATATCGCGAAGGTCAGTGAAGTGTTGGGTAATTCTTTCCGGTTTATCTTCCTCATTCGTTTGTTGATTTCTTAGCACCAAGTTGGCGGCCTCTATGTAGTCCTCAGTAATTAGAAGATAGTCTGAGCCTACGAAACCATTCTTTAGTAACCGATGCGATTCGACCAGTGTTCTCCCATATAACTTTTCGAAGTTTCCGATCTGGTAAATGTCAATCTCGCCAAAATGAAGAATAAACTTTAGCGAAAGACTGGCATCAACTTTATACTTAAGCTTAAATGCGTGGTATTTTACTCTGAACGCATTAGCCATTTGTCTAAACGATGAGAGTATTTCATTCATAGGGAGCGGATCACCGAATTTGTAAAAGAGCAATGCGTCCCCCTCAACCTCGGCGAGTTTAAGGTCAGGCAGACTGTTGTCAATTATCTCTGTTAAAAGACCCTTGGTGATCCTCGCGCCTATAGTGGGGCGCACGTGGCAAACAAAGTTCGTGAAACCAGAAATGTCTGGAATGAAAATAAGTCCTTTCATAATGGTGCTTAAGTGGTGTTCGGGGGTATGGAACGCTTAACAATAATTGATCTCATCAATTACGACTATTCTATTCTTGATAACATAAAGCACGAGGCCAAGTCTTGTTTCAACCTGGAACTTTTCACATAGTTTTTCGCGATAACCATCGATAGTTCTTGGACTCAGATACATTTTGGCTGCTATCTCTTTGCATGTCATTTCAGTGCAGGCGTATCTAAGGAACTCAATCTCTTTGTCAGACAGGTCAAAGTTATTTGGTTTACCTTTCGAACCCCGCTGTATGGAATGAAGTAAGTTTCCAGTAAGCAGGTCGGAATAATAATATCCCTTTTCCATTATTGAATCCATTGCAGATTTTAGTTCAGAGCTTGAGGAACTTTTGGGCAAAAAGCCGCGTGCACCATTTTTCAACATCTTAACAACAGCTACTTCGTTGTCAAATATGCTTAATGCGCAAATCCGAATATCAGGACTATTGACTGTAAGCCATTCAGCAATATCGTGGCCACTCTTACCACGCATATGAACATCTAACAAAATAAGATCCGGCACAATGCCTTCTTGTACATAGGCAACTGTATCATCATATCCAGGTGCATTAAAAACTACCTGATAGCCATCGAATGAATTGACAAGTTGAACTAAACCACTCCGAACCAGGCCATGATCTTCAACTACTGCTACTTTAATTGGTGTCATAGTTTAAGGTTTAAGATTGTGTGAGATTTGTTAAAGAAATTTAAAATGAATGTCAAATCTTTGTGAAGATGTTTAGGATTTTTTTCTCACTTAAACTTTATCCTGCTAAATAACTAAGCTTAGCTTAAGTGTGACTCTCACTTCTTTTGGTGTAGCTAAGTTGCAAGATTTTTCCAATACTCCAGATGGGAATTGGCGAATTGTGGGGATGAGTTTCTAAACTGCGAAGCGAAGGTATAACGCTATAAATTTTATGCTCTGTTGTTCAGGAAGACTGCAATATCAGCACAAGTTACTTACCAAAAATTCTTTCAAGTAGTTCTTGTTTTGATTCCCGTGATACGACTATTTCGGTACCATCAGTCAATACCACTGATCCGCCTTCCCCTTTGTTATATTTGTTAACAAAATTTAAATTGATGATATGGGATCGGTGGACCTGAAAAAAATGGGAATCAAGAAAATCTTTATTGTAACCCAGATGTTTTGAACTGACAAATTTATGTTGGTTTACCAGATATATGGTAGTATAGGCTCCATCCGCCTCTAGACGAATGATTTCGGCTAATGGTAGCAGGTAAATTGCGTCCAGCGTAGTGATTGGAAGAACATTAAGCTTTTCGTGGCTGGGTTTTAACACCTGGAGCGATTCCCGCAAAGTGGGTAAAGCATCTTGTTTCTTTTTCTGGAGTAATTCCAATTCGAGTTTTTGTATTACTCTAAGGAGATCGGCCTTGTCAATTGGTTTAGTCAGGTAGTCAAAAGCACTGAAGCGGTAAGCCTCCGGACCATATTCTCTGTGAGCGGTAGTTAGAATTATCTTAGCAGTAATTTCAGGTAGTAGTTTCATTACTTCAAAACCATCCAAGCGGGGCATGCCGATATCCAGAAAGATGGCATCTGGTTTCAATAAGGGAATTTGTTTTACTGCTTCTTCAGGCTCGTCGAATTCACCTGATATAATAATTGACGGCATGAATATCTTCAAATTTTCACGAAGGATGAATAAAGCTGATTTCTCATCATCGACCAAAACTACTTTCATAACCTAGCGGTATTAAAAGTTAATTTTATGTGAAATATCAAGAATTTTTTCCCTCATGATGCATTATTAAAGGCAACGTTAGCTCGACTTTCGTTCCAGTTTCTTTGTCACTGTTTAAATCGAAAATTGCTACCTGGTAAAGTAAAGAAGAAACCTCGCTCAGCCCGGCCATGCGTTCACTCGTAAATTTCATTCCTAGCGATTCTCTTTTACCTGGTCGGTTACTTTGGAGCTCTGCCGCTTTCCGCCGGCCAACCCCGTTGTCTTCGACAAGACAAGTTAAATGCCCATTTTGTTTGTAAAGCTTTACCAGAAGAAGTCCCTTCCCTTCAGCCTTATGCCTTAAACCATGTAATATAGCATTTTCAACAAATGGTTGGATTAGCAGGGGGGGAATAGTGAAGTTGTCACTGTATAAAGCTTGGTCAACTTCCAGTTTGTAAGAAAATCGGAAGTTCGCCCGCACCTCTTCCAGCTGAATGTACAATTCGAGTGTTTGAATTTCTCTGGAGATAGGAATCGTGTCATGCTGGGAGTTTTCGAGGGTAATTCTGATAAGTTTAGAAAACTTTTGTAGAAATTCTATCGCCTCTTCAGCGCGGTTCTCCATGATATATGCCTCAATTGTATTCATGCAATTGAATAAGAAGTGAGGATTCATTTGGTCTCGCAGGGACTTAAGTTGGAGAGAAGCCAGTTGTCTATCGTACTCTGCCTTCAAAGTATTAATTTTTTCCGCCTCTATCTCTTTCTGATGTTGCTGTATTTGAATGTTTTTACTTTCCAGTTCTTTCACCAGAGAATTCAATTTAAGTTTTTCGATTTCAATTATTTTGCGGTTGAGAAAATTAACACGAGTATGAGCCTCCAAACTATAACAAGCAAAGAGTGAGAGAAGTGAACCCCCGATTAAGTTGAAGTTATGAATAATCATAATCTCCCGGGATAAGGGAGATCCGGCAGTCTGTGGGAAAAACATGAAAATATTAAAAGCTACCAATATGATAATGGTGGATGTGAGAGCATACCAAAACCTCAGGCCGATCCCCGAACAGGCAAATATTATCACAAGCATCAGGCCCGCTGGATAGTGAGTTTGACCAAGTTCACCTGGCTCAAGTAAGCCTATTAAAACTACCAACCCCAGCCCGCCGGCGATAGCTGCAAAAGAAAACAACAGTTGAAATCTTTTCAGCTGTATTTTCTTTATATACAGTATTGAAGAGAAAATGAAAAATGGCACTCCGACTAAGGCCCTTATTGTAAGAACCTCAATAATCGAAACAGGTGTTGCTATGAAATCTAATACGCCGAAAACAAGGTATATCGAAGAGGCAAGAATCAATTTAATGGGAACAAAGTTAGCCACCACAAAATAATTTTGCAGGTATTCCTGTTCAAGGAAATGTGAGAATCGAAGTTTCTTGGCAGAATTTGTAAACTCTGTATAGTCTACCATTTCAAGTTTTTCCATCGCGCTGGTTTGATTTATCGCCATATAAGGATTTATCTTAAAATAAAAACAAATACTGCTCCAGAGGGTTGGAATGTTTTCGCTAATTGAGTACGAAAACTTAGATTGCTAATATTAATCCAAATAATTGTCTTTTATATATTTTTCGTTTGCTGAACGTTATATCCTTTCTGCCTTGCAAAAATCTCAGCCGGTGGGGTTACAGTACAGCTGTAACTCATTTACATGGGTGTCGTAAAAATAATAGTTGATATTGCGAAGATTGCTGAAATGTTGTGTAATCCTTTGTGGTGTTACTGTTGCGCTGGTCAAGGAATGCCGTGCCGGTTGTTTTAAAGCTTGAATGTAGTCTTCAGTTATTAACAGATATTCTGAACCAACGAAGCCGTTCTTGAGCAGGCGATGAGATTCAACGAGACTTTTTCCGTATAGTTTTTTAAAACTTTTGACATGATAAATATCAATCTCGCCATAGTGAAGAATGAATTTAAGAGTCAGACCCGCATTTACCTCGTGCTGAATTTTTAACTGTTGGTATTTCATGTTAAATGCAGTTGCAATCTTCCTGAAAGAAGCTAATATCTGGTCAAGAGGTAAGGGTTCACCTAGCTTGTAAAATAACAGGGCATCTCCTTCAACTTCGGCGAGTTGGAGGTCGGCAAGACAGTTGTCTATAATCTCCGTTAGAAGATCCTTGGTTATTTTTGCTCCGACCTCAGGAGGTACCTGGCAAACGAAGTTTGTAAAACCCGTGATATCAGGGATGAAAATAAGTCCTGTCATGATTGTTGATTAAAGTGGGTTCGGGTAATAAACTGTTAGCAATAGTTGTATTCATCAAGTACGACAATCCTGTTTCTGATAGCATAAAGTATAAGGCCAAGTCTTGTTTCAACCTGGAACTTCTCACATAGTTTTTCACGGTAACCATCAATAGTCCTTGGGCTTAAAAACATTTTGGCTGCTATCTCCTTGCAGGTCATTTCTGTACAGGCATATTCCAGAAACTCAATTTCTTTCTCAGTCAGGTCGAAATTATTTGGTTTGCCTTTTGTTCCTTTCTGGATCGAGTGGAGCAGGTTTCCGGTTAGCAGCTCTGAATAATAATATCCTTTTTCCATGATTGAATCCATAGCACATTTAAGTTCTGAACTTGAACAACTTTTTAGTAAGAATCCCCTTGCCCCATTTTTAAGCATCTTTACAACTGACAGTTCATTGCCAAACATGCTTAATGCGCATATTCGAACATCGGGACTGTTCGCGGAAAGCCATTCGGCGACATCATGCCCACTTTTACCCCGCATATTAATATCGAGCAGAATGAGATCTGGTATAATCCCATCGTTGATGAATGCAAGGGTTTCGTGGTATCCAGGAGCATTAAACACTACCTGATACGCATCGAATGAATTGATCAGTTGGACTAAGCCGCTTCTGACAAGGCCATGATCGTCAACTACTGCTACTTGTATTGGTTTCATATTTATAAGGTTTATGATTGTGCTAGTGTTTCGTCCACCCAAGAATTTTTCCTCCGACTAATTGTGAATTGATATTATCCATTGGCGAAGATTTTCTTTAGCTATGTTCCCTGGACTTGTTAGTCTGATGATGCTAAGTTAGTAAGAGGCTGAACCGTTAAATAGGGGAGTATCCACATGATGGACCGGGAAATTTCCCGATTTAGGAAGCGTGAGTTGAGTTCGTTATTTTTTAACGCAGATGTTTGTAATGCAATAGCAAACAATACTTACGAAGCGATCAGGTTGGGGGAGCCCTGGTGTTGAGCGACGGGGATATGTTAAACTTGTGTTCTATTTTGAGTAGCTCGCAAGCTACAGCCGGTTGGCTTTCATCATAGGGTGACGAGGTTTCGCCTCAATGCTTCCAGCACCATACCAACCCGGCTTTGAACATTAAGTTTTTCAAAAAGCGTTTCACGATAACCGTCAATTGTGCGTTCAGATAGATGCATTTCGTTTGCAATTTGCTTATATGTGAGGTCGCTGCATGCAAGTTTTAAGAATGTGCGTTCTCTTTCGGAGAAAATTATCTTGTCTTCAGTTTTAAGTAACAGCCGACGGTAGTTAATATTCATTACGTCAGCATTATAATATCCTTTCTCATTGATTTCCAATAATGCTTTTTCAAGTTGATCTGGGTGGATATCTTTAAGCAAATACGAGCAGCATCCTGATTTAATCATACTTATTACGGAAGTATCATCTTCCTTCATAGACAGCGCAACAAGTTTGATCGTGGGATATTTGGTAGAAACCGCCTGCGCCGTAGCCGGGCCATCCATTATTGGCATGTTAACATCCAGCAATAAAATATCAGGTAAAACTGAGGCCTGTTGCAGTTTTTGAAGCAGGCTTTCGCCATTCGTCGCCTCTAAAAGCACATAAAAGCCTGGAAAATCCTTCAAGAGACTACTTAAAGATTTCAAAAATAATTGATGGTCGTCAACGACTCCTATATTTATCTTCATTTTTGGTGCTTTGGGGTGGGTATATGAATTTCTACATCGGTACCATTGTTTTGATTTGCACTCCATTTTATCGTTCCTCCGAGCACCTGCGTACGATGCTTCATATTTATCATACCAACTCCGCTTACAGAATCCTGGTTTGTATCGAATCCTTCCCCATCGTCGGAAACAATAATCTGTATTCCATCATTCAAATGAATCATGATTTGCACGAGTTTTGCATTGGAATGTTTAATGCTGTTGTGAATTGCTTCCTGGATTATGCGGAATAAAACAACCTGGTCTTCTGCACTCATTGGTAGCTGTCGGGCACTTGATACAAAATTGGCTTTAATTAAATTTGCCGAGTTAATCCTTTCAGTTTCAGTTGTAATATTTTCTATAAGATTAAATTGATGTAACCATTCTTTATTTAAGGATTTGGACAAAGCTCTAAGTTCCTGGATCGCTTTCGAAAGAGTCTCCTGTGCGGTATAGAAAGGGTCTGGAATTCCAGGCAAGGATCTTTCTGTTATACTGAGAAGAAGTTTTGTGCTGGTTAATAATTGTCCAATATTATCATGTATTTCCTCTCCAATCTGGTAAAAAGTTTCTTCTTGTGTCTCAAGCTGTATCTTGCGGATTTCTTGTTCAAACTTCAGCTCCAACTGATGTTTTTCACGTAAAAAACGATAGTACCTTCTTTGGTAGACCAGTATAAAAAGAATGATAAAAAACACGAGCACCGAGAATATCGCGGCACCGCCTATTACAAGTACATTGGGGTTAATAAAGCCTGCTAGCATTTCTTCTGTTTGAAGTCTTGAATAAATTTACACCGATACCAACCGTGTATAGTGCATACATGCATGCATTAAGAAAATGATGCAAGTCCCAAAGTTGCCTGATGTTTGGTTCTTTACTGCTTTTAATCAAATCATAGAAAACGAATAGAAAATAGGTGGTCGGTGCATAGAGCAGAATTCCCAGGCAAAACCAAAACATCGGATCTTTTTCAATATTTTCTATTTTTTCGCCAACATATCTTTCATAAAAGAAGGCCAGTACCCATATAACTTGTAACAAACTGTTCAAACAAACTAACTCATATATGAATCTTTGGCCAATCCCTATCGAAATGTAAGCCCATGCAACACCTGCTAATTGAATTGAAACCAGTATTCCAATGCAAGATTTGACGGCTGTTATTTCACTATTCCTATAAAATATAAATGCCAATATAATTGCATCACAGAGTATATATAAGTTATAAAATATTATCCTGGCAACGTCTTTTTCGTCAAACATAAGTGCTGACAGTTGTGGAACCGCTGCCATGGCTACCAGTGCTAAAATCCATTTTGAATTTGTGTCTATGCGGCTGAAAAGGAATATCCCTGCAATGAGTGGTAAAAGCACTGAAAAGATAGATAGATATTGCAAGCTGATAAATTTTCAATTTGTTCTATTATACCAGTAGGTATTATGTCCTGTATGTTTTGAAATAGTTAATCATTATTTCAGCCCATAAACATGATCTTATTCAAAGGGGGAAGATCGGGAGTTTAACATTTATTGGTAATGGGGAATTTCCCGTATTTAACAAATGATTAAATGTTTTATACTTTACATAAATAACTTCTTATTGAAGACGGGAAATTTCCCGTATTTAAAAAGGTGTAAATACTGAATTCTTAAGATCGATACTCAGGTAGATTTGAAATAGCAAGTTACAAAATGAATCCTCTACCCATATAAATCGTCTACCCATTGAAAACTTTGGCGGATATCAATGCCGGTTTTGGATCAAAGAGGCATCCATAGATACTACAGTTAGCAACCTCAAAAAGATGAATTGCAGTTTGTCTAAAGTAAATAGCCGAATTCAATGAGTAAATTTAAAATTTCATTTTGCACGGTTTGTATGAACAGGCTTGAACATCTTAGCCACACTTTGCCCATTAATCTTGTTGAAAATCCTGAGTCATATGTAGAATTTGTCCTTTTAGATTATTCGTCCTCAGATGGTGTTGGAAAGTATATCCATTCTAATTTCAAAAATGAACTTCATTCGGGAAGACTCGTCTATTACCGATATGATAAGGCAACGTCATTTTGTGGAAGTCACGCCAGGAATATGGCATTCAGACTCTCACAGGGCAAAATTATGGTAAACTTAGATGCCGATAATTTTGCTGGAAATAGTTTCGCAAATTATACTTTAAACCAATTTAAAGAAAATCCTGCTTTTTGCCTTACCGGACTTCGAAATCGTCACACTACAGACGCATATGGCAAAGTATGCCTTCATAAGACTCAGTTTTATCGAACTACAGGTTATGATGAGTCGTTTGATGGGTATGGATTTGAGGATTTTGATTTCGTAAATAGGTTGACTCTTGCTGGATGCCAAACATATACAATTACTAATCCGTCATACCTTAGGACCATAGGCCACGATATTTCTGCAAGGCTGAAAAATGATCAACTATTTCTAGGAATTCATCAGATTTATATAAAATATATTGATGAGAGCGCAACCCAATTGCTTTTTTTGTTGAAAAATAGAGGCTTTTATTTGGGCACGGTAGTTAACAACTTTACAGTGAATTCCTCTTTTCCTCAACCGGGTGCATCCCTAATGATTGTTCCTCATCATCAGTTCGATGTATCCGGCGGCTGGAAGCACGGTACTTGGGAATTATTTGATCAAATGCTGCATTTGCTTTATCCAGATTCAACCGTCCAAATCGAAAATATTAACGCCCCAGTCGCGTCAAGGAAGAAATGGGAGTTTTTCCGGAGGATCGACTCTGAGCAAATGAAATTAGATGCATTCTTCTTTTTCCGTCAGTCGCAAAATCGTGATAAAATGGACAGCAATTTGAAATATCGCAGGGTTGCTGTAAATGCTTCCTTCGGGAGAGGCGAAGTTTACAGAAATTTCTCGGGAAAAAAAATATCACTTTAAGTATTTTTATGCGTAAGCGCAATGCCATTTTCCTCTCAGTGTTTACTGATACATCGAACTGGAACAAGCTGGTGACATTGCTCTCAACAAAACTAAATGACTGTGGAGCCAAAGCTAATAGTGCATTGGTGTTCCTGAGTTTTGAACGCGGATGTTCGGTCCAAGTGGTACTCAATGCCAATAGAAATCAAAACATATATCATGATATCATCCGGATGGAAACACTAGAGTTTTTGGACCAATGCACTCCAATGGAAACCACAGATCCTATTTCCTCGTCCTCGTTTTTTCTGGATTTTCCTGGCAATCAAATACGATACAATTTATTTGATGAGCATTGGATAAAGGAAGGCAGACTCGCTGAAGTGCAACTTATTTTGTCAGCGATAATTGTTAAAAGATTTAGTGAGAGACCTTTTACTCAAACGTCGCTCCTGGCTCTTGTTGATAGGCTGGCACAGTCGATAAAAAAAGAATCTACACTCTTGGGCAACAAAACGCATGCCGCCAGTTATTCCCTACAATCTACCGAGTCACTCAAGTTATCTGGGTTCAGACATTTGCAGAAACATCAAGTTTCCAACATGTCTGACTTATACGAGGTTCCTTTTGCTAGCCTAGTAACAATGTTCGGTCGGGCTTGCCTACGTTATCTTTTAGAGTATGAAAACAAAGAATTAGCCTTAAGCCAAATATGGGATTTGGTACAACTTCACCTAGTTCAGCCTTCGCACACGAAATTTAATGAAGCTTATGAACGTGCAAATAAAGCATGGAGAATTACATTTAATACCTCTAAGATGAAAATTTGTTAACTACATATACAATCAAACTATGCCAAAGAAATTAGAGTTAAAATGGGTAGCTATGGGAAAAACCTATGCCCGTCGCAGCCAGTCAAAGCCGGAGCCAATTGATGTTTATGAAGAAGAAGGGGAGATGGACGTAGCAACAGGAGGTCAAAAATTTGGCGAGCCCGTGGATGCCCAACTCGCAATTTATTATATCAGGAAACTATGGACTGAGATTGATGAATCAAAAGTGATGGAGACCGCGAAGTCAGTAAAAATGGAAGGTGATGCGCTTATTGAGGAGTTTAGAAAGAAGAATTTCACAAAACAGGATTTGAAACTAGTTACTAAAACACTTGATAAGGTTGAAGAATTGTCACTGCTTTGTGAACGTTGGTTGGAAGAACTATTGAGTAATTCTTTTGCGATAACTATGGATAAAGGTGCTATCCTTAAAATATTAAGCCAGAACAAGTGTAAGGGAATACGTTTCTATTTATGTATGAAAGACCTCGATGATAGTCCTGCCATACAGGCGCGTTCAACAAATCCCAAAGCGGCGCGAATTCCCGGTAAACTAACATTGGTCTCTGTTGGGGTCGACAAGGACAATAATGATTTGAATTACACGTATGAGCCAGAACTGCACATCACTGGTGATAAAAAAGTCATTCCAAAAGTTAAGAATGTCTCTCTCGCGGAAGAATATCCTTTTACATCATCGCGACTACTCGAGAAGCCTGAGTCAAAGGAATTAGAAAAGTACGTTTTGTATAAATACTCAATGATTGAAAAGAAGGAGACGACAAGGAAAAGATAAATACTACAAGTAGATATTCAGTAATATAGCTAGCGTACAAGTTGATTGTCTTTCAAGCTAGTGAACCTTTGTAGCCGAACGTGTCCTGATTTGGCCACACTTAAGTATTCTCCCTTTGACCGTGGTTAATTTTGTGAATTATTTGGTTCCAAAAGCGAACCAGAACCTGTACTAACAAATTAGCCACCCACCCCTTGTTCTTTATTTAGCAACAATTACAATACATTAAACCTTTTAACTATGTCACACGGAAAGCCTATCAGCAAAGAAACTGCTGACAAAGAGATTAACAAGTTTAAGGATCTAACAGAACCGGTCAACCGAGTAATCGCGAAAATTCTTACGGTGTATAGCGCCGACCCAGACAGACTTACCTATTATTCGAGTGCCTCCAACGCATTTTTGTTCGATAGGAAAACAGTTCAAAGATTTTTCCATGACAAGCGTGACGGCGAGTCGGGGGATTGCGAATATTTGTTAGTCATTTTGGGTGCACATCATGTTGCAGAACATGGCGCACAAATCGGTGCACCTACTGTAATTTTGGCTGGGGTAAACCAGGATCCTCAGGACCCCTTGGGTCAAACTTATAAGACTTTGGAAATTGCGGCACCAGCAACTGAGTACCCGACTGGCAAGGCTATAGTAGAACTTCCTTTAGCTAATTCTTCTGGGTTCAAGGTCAAAATTCTTTAAAATCTGAATAGCTCAGATATTATGCTTTGAATTGTAAGTGGAGATGGCCCAATTAGTTCCTCATTGTTGAAGAGACGAAAAAGCGAGACGTTTAGGTACCTAGGTTAGCATTGTGCTGAGAATTTTGGTGTGTTGTAGAACAAATGTTTATATATGGTTCATAGTAGCCAACGATCAAACTCCCACTATGTAGTTCAAGGATATCCTTCGGGATGGAAACTTTCAAATTCTACTAAAGCAATAATACTATGAAACTTATCTTATCTATCGGTTTGCTTTGTACGTGGATCATCCCTACTATGAGTCAGACAGATAAAGTACCAATTGACTTGGCTGTATTTTATAATACAAGCCTTACTTCACCAATTCCTCGAAATCTCAATTCAATAAAGGCGATAGTTCTCTCAAATGCTTTTCCTAAGCGCGCGTATTTAATTAAGATTGATGCGATTGAGGTATTGCATCCTCCTCTAGATAAGAACGATTTCGCCATGATGTCAACTGACGGAACAAAATGTCCTGAGTTGGAAATGCTGATCAAGGAAACAAGTGATTGGATTAACAAGGTAACAGAATCAAACACGGAAATTGAACTGGGAAAGAAACTATCTGACCTGAAGGCTAAGGCAGCAGCAATTAACTGCACTAACCAGGCCATCTTGGATAACATTAAAAAATTGGAAGAGCAGTGCGAAAGAGAAATCCCCCTGCCGTTTGAATTGGAAATAATAGCTTCCAATAACTATATAATCACTGTTACATCCGGAACTAAAATATGGACGTATACGATGCAAGGGAAGAGTCATGGTCAGTGGGTAGTTAGCTATGGTTTTTTGTTCTCTTCCAGAGCTTTAGAGCCACAACAGTACTTTTTGAGACAATCTGCTGATACTTTTGTAATTACTAAAAGAGCCACACCAAATGTCCTGGATCTCCGATTTGCGCCAACAATTTTCTTTAACTATTTCTTAAACAACAGGCGCGATCATCCATGGAACGGGAGCTTCTCTGCAGGAATAGGGGTAAACTCAGCATCTCCGGTTGTTAGCCTGGGGTTTAACCTGATGTATAGACATAACGTTGGATTTTCTACGGGGGTGGTATTTTATGAGCAACAAAAGTTAGATGGAAGTTATCATGAAGGGCAAGGTTTAAAAGAAAACATTGAGGAATCGAAATTGTATGAAAAGGGATTTTTTAGGCCTAACCTTTTTTTGGCCATTAATCTTCGTCTGGGGCAAGATCCCTTCAAAAAGGCAAACTGAAGTGAATGACTGATGTTCTGTGATGTTGGTTTTGTTTGATCTTATTGCTCATTCTTCCCCTTATTCGAATCAATCTGAACAACTGACCTGAGCATGGTATTACGTCGAGACCATCTTTACTTAATTTTTATTAAATAGAAACCAAAAAAAACTTTTTTATGAATAAGCCTGTTGACTATTTGATTTGCTTTTTAGTGTCATAGGACTTTTGGTGTTTTTATATGGAGATGGGTCTGCTTACTCCATTTCCTGGAATTGCAACCTTGAAGAGTGTGAATTGCAACCGATTCCTTCAGGTCTTGTCTCAAGCGTTGCAGCAATATTGTCGGCAAATTTAGGAGCAGTTCTTGGTGTTACTAATTCGACCTCTAATTTCCGGCAAATAAAAACCTGGAATCCTTTGAACTATGTCTTCTCCCCAACACCTTCCATAATTCAAACTATGGCTTGTTATCTATATTTTTTTGCCCTGATTGGTTCAGCGATAGTATGGGCACATAGAGGATTCGTATCACATCCCGTCAAAGTTTTGCCTGAGATAAAAGAAATGACTCAGTCGCTTATCGGTGTTGTAATTGCAGTTTTGGCGGTAGTACTTAATGCCAGGACTAACTATAATAGGTCATCATTCTGACTTCTCATCTTTTGGTTAAAGTAGGACTAATAGTTTCACAACAAAAACTTTCATAATGAGTTTTGGAGCTTCTACATACCCGAATTTTATCGCCAGCAATGGTCCACTAAATGAACGATTGTTCTTGCAGTATATCGGACCCAGTAGCAATTTTGATATCATCATCATTGGATCAGGTATAGGTGGCGGCGTACTTGGTGATGACCTAGCCGACCGCATAGGGCGTCACAAAAGAATATTAATTCTTGAGGCTGGCTCTTTTCTTTACCCTACACATGTGTACAACATGTGTAGATTTCCAAATGCCTCCATCGCGAGGCATTTCGCGTGTGATACATTTGTTCAGCAGGGAACTGAGAACGATGAATTCTTTATAGGAGAGAAGCCTCAATTAAATATGGGCGGCCGCTCTATTTTTTGGTCAGGACTGATCCCAACACTTCAAAGTTGGGAGTTGGAGTTTTATCCTGAGGCGGTCCGAAATAGTTTGGAATCCGGATTGCTTGCAAAAGCTGGTGAAAAGATGAATGAATCAGTTTCAATGGGCAAAACTGCGGCCGATATCGTCTCAAAGCTCAGACAGACATCCCTTGCACAGGATTTCACCATCAGGGAAACGCCGCGCGCATTGCATCAACCTTATCTCTCACCAGACGGAATTCCCAAAAATCAATTTTTTACTGAGCCAACTGGTGTTTTTAATACAGCAGAACTTATCATAAATCAATTGGGCTTAACTCCTGGAACAAGTCATGGTGACGGCAATGGCCTGCAATTGAAGCTAAACCATTTTGTTGAGGATGTGCAGCGTGATTCTGATCATCGATTTTCGGTAGTGTGTACAAATACTTTAAACGGAGCGACAAAAGTTTTTCGTGCCAGTTCGGTTGTAATAGCTGGGGGATCTATCGAAAGTCCCAAGCTAATTCGACGATCCTCTAGCCTCTTTAACTCTCTACCACAAAATGTCCGTAACCTAATTGGGCGTGGTTTGACTGATCACCCCACAACCGCAGAAATTACGACATTCGTAACTAATATTGAAAACGTTACCATACCCAAGACGTCCCATGCAAAAATAATAATGTATTCCAAGGGTAGACGAGATGATCAGGATCAAATCCTTTACCCGTTCAATGTTGAAATGAATATTAACCATGAATACTGGCATCTCAGGGAAAACGACCCGAATATTGAAACCGAACCTTCCAATATACTCAATTCGGCCTCAAGAATTGATATTAAATTTAGTTTTGGTAATTGTTTAGATGAAAGCAATAAAATCGAAACACCGCCGCCTTTTGGATATTTGCCAGAGTTACGGTTTAAAAACCAGACAAAAATTGAGCATCTTGCTTTCTCCCGTTTTCCCGCGCTTGCTGGGTGGAATAAAACACCGGAAGAAATATTTGCTGTATTGAATCGTTTGACCCATGAAATTTTCTCAAAGTTTCAGAACAATGGACAAACCCCCAGGCCTGAAAACGAAAGTTGGTTTGGCAAAAACAACAAAGGCTTTGGGTACGGAACAGTGCATCATGCTATTGGTAGTTTGCGAATGCCGTATAGACCATCCTATAAAGGATCATTTATTTTTGATTCCGTTGTCGACGAGAATTTGCAAGTTCGAGGAACTGATAATTTATACGTTTGTGATATGTCTGTTTTGCCATTCAGCTCTGCAGCTAATCCAGTTCGAACGCTTGTTGCGTTAGCACTGAGACTGTCACAAAAACTTGCCTGAAGGTAAAGTTCATCTTGATCTGTTTTGTGAGAACCTGAGGTTATTTTCGGCTACAGCTTTCGGGACGTGGCCAATGAAGGAGAAGGGGCTTGTTGTGGCGTGTGACTTCCGATTTGGGACTGGGTTCGTCTGTTTCATTTCGCTGTATCACCATTGTATCTTTTCTAGAAAAAAATCAACTTTATAGTAATTGGGATTCATGTCAACCTACTTTTTTGCAATAAAACTGTATTTAGTCCTTCCTATCTGCACCAGGTATTATTCATCTATTCATTGCTTTCGCGATCGTTTCTAAATGCTCATTAAAGCTACTAAGCTGCATTAACATTTGTCCCCCTGAGTCATTCTGATCCAACCCACCAAATTTATTATTCTTACGAAATACCGTTTTGATTTGTTCCCAGCGTTCGAGCTCAGGCGGGGTGATATAAGTTGCAAGTTCTTTTAACTTAAGTAGATTTGCCTCTGCGTCGGAGGTTAATGTCTGTGATTCACTTTCATAGTGAGAGAGAATTAGTGTGCGAACCTCTTCGACATTCATCAAAGGCACAACTTTTCCAACCATTTTGTTCATGTTACGATAAGAGCCTTGCAGTTTGAAAGCAGGCTCGGTGCGGTAGGCATCTTTCATTGCGGCACTTGCGATGTACTGCTGGTTCACGCGAATCACAACGTCGCGAATCATTATGATTGAACGAAGAACGGCGAGTGCGTCGTCCACTTCCTGGCCCTGGTAGTTGCCCTCGAGGGCGGGGAGCATTTCCGAAGAGGTTTCGATGTAGTTGATGAGTTTATGAAGATCTTCGAAACTACGGTTTGAGATTATTTGCAGGTAACGGTTTTCCGCAACTGCGTTCTCTATTAAGCTCAGGTTAAAGAGATGATCTGAAGTGCCGATCACATCACCAAGATTATATACATCAGCACGGTTGGCAAGCATATCCGGGATCTTGAATTGCTCACCGCTTTCGGTGTAGGGGTTACCCGCCATCACCACGCAAAAACGTTTGCCACGCAGGTCATAAGTTTTGCTATCCCCTTCGAAAATTCCGTCCATCTTGCGCTGACCATCGGCAAGCGAGATAAATTTTTGCAGGAACTCGGGACTCAGATGCTGGATATCATCGAGGTACAGCATCACGTTATCTGCCATCTCGAAAGACAGGTTGATCTTTTTAAGTTCTTCACGGGCGCCGGAGGTGGTTGCTTCGACCGGATCTATAGATGTGATCCTATGTCCGATGCTCGGTCCATTGATCTTGACGAAATGCAGGCCCATCGTTTTAGCGAGGTACTCCATCAGCGTTGTTTTACCATAGCCGGGAGGAGAGATGAGAAGAAGCATACCCATGCGTGCCGTGCGTTTGTCATCACCGGCTGTACCGATCTGTTTGGCGAGATTCGAACCGATCAACGGGAAATAAACCTCATTGATCAGACGGTTTCGGACAAACGAGCTCAGAACGCGCGGCTCAAACTCGCCAATCTTCAAAGCATGTTTGTAGCTTTTTGTGAGGTCGCTCTTGACTTTATTAAAGGCTTCAAAAGCAGGTACGACTGTCCCGCTGTAATTCTCCATTTTTGAAAGGAAGGAATGGAAGTTCAGGTTGTATTGCTGTCCTGTAATAACGGCATGTGTGCCCTTCAAACCGTTGATCTGGCGGTTGTCTGAAGCGGCGCGCTCTTTATAAGCATGATTCCTGAACAGAAGCAGACAAGCTGCCTCGTCAATATAGCTTGCGTTAAATCCACCCTGATGCAGAAAGGCGTGCAACCAATTCTTAATTATCTCGAATCGGTCTTCAACACTAAATCCGGCATTTTCTGTATCCTTCGCAAACACATCAAAACGTTTCTGAGCATGCAGAAATTCATTAAAGGCTTTTTTGATGTGCAGAGCCTGTTCGCTGGCTGTGAAACTCAGATTTGAAGCAAACTCATCATATAGATATGCCGCAACATCAGCGGCGTCTGCAATAACTGCAGTACTGCCAGCATGGTTGAAACTCCGGTTGTCCGCTGCAACCGTCTGGACCTGCGCACTGTTACCGCTGACATGGTTCACCGCATAGAATCTGTATTTGTTTACAATCTCATTTATCACATAAGCCGAATGCCTGCTGCCTGGAAAAGTCTTTTCTATGGAATGCGCCGCACCGATTAACTGTGACAACTTATTTGTGCTTGCTTCATCCAATTGCAACCAGAACAGCTGGGCAGCTACCCGAACTGAAGGCGGATAGTTAAGTATCCCCAAACCTTCCCGCAGGGCACGTAGATGTTCAAATATTAAAATGGCATCGGAATTATGCACGCCTTTTAGGTATGCTGCTCTGTAATCACGCTCGACCTGGTCATTTATATAGCTGATGTGATCGAAATTATTCCGAAAACCACGGCCATCGGCACTTTTGCCATTTTGATCAGCGCTTAATCTATCCTGGCTATTACGTTTTTGGTAATCGCTTATTCCATCGGCACCTTGACCATGCTTGTCAACGCCTAACCCATCCTCGCCTTTACGGTTTGTATTATCGCTCAATTCATGGTCGCCTTTACGTGTTTGATCATCGCTTAATCTATTGCTGACAGACAAACCATAAGGAGCCGTCGAGCCTTGAATAGGTGTCAAACCGTGAATAGATGTCAATCCGTTTGTGGTTGTTGAACTATTTGTGGCTGTTGATCCAGAAAATGAATGCTCATAAGCCCGGTACGCCTGGTAAGCCAGATATTCACCACGATAAACTGAAGTGTTTTCGGAAATCAACTCCTGCTCCCAAATAAAACGATATTGATATAATGCCTCGGCGGTAACTTCCTTATAGAAGCTTGTCCCAATGAGATGGAAAAACAACTTCTCATCTTTTCGGACAATGCTTAGGTCCAGCACCTGCTTGTTTACGACGAACTTGTAATCACCGAGCGCTATTATGTTTTGGCCGTCAACAAATAAGTCGGTTTTGTCTTTGAGGTTACGTAACGCATCTTCCTGGGCAACCTTTAACAGATTCTCAAGGTTCTCAGCTTTTGCAACATCGCCGAGGGCTGCCAGGTCGGCAACAAGACCGCGTATCTTTCCAATCATCAGATCAGCGGAGAAAAACGCATAAATGCTTTCCTTGCTATCAAATGACCGCGCTTTGTTTTCGACGTTTTTTAGAACACGTAAGCCGATTTGTTCAAGCGAAGCAGAACGTTTGTTGATCTGGGTGATCAACATTTCTTTTTTGCCATTGAAGGCCTTGATCACCTCATCACGCTTATCTGCAATTTTTTCTACAAAGTCCGGGAAATCGGCAAACTTGCTTTCAAGTTCTTCTACCTGTACACTCACCTTAGTGAAATAGTCTTCGCATTTTTCCGGAGAGGTAGAGAGATCAAGAAAGGATACTATGCCTTGCTCAAGTAAAGTTAGTTGTGCGTAGAATTCGCCGGTTGCTTCCTTGCTTCGCAATGCATTTAGCGTACGGGCCAGGTCGGCCTTTACTTCATTCAGCGAAGCAAAGATCAATGAGATCTTTTCGATGATACGCGTGCTCTGCGTAGTGTCCTCGATCTTCAGGCTGTTCAGGATATCAATCAACATCTCGAGCTCGCCGGCAATACTCTTTACGGCAGCTTCGATGGCTAAGGCATCAATGGCTTTGGTGACACCGGCGACAGCTGCTTTCTGAGCTACTACCTTTTGTTCGTACGGTTCAAGGGCTTTATCCTTAAGCAAAAAGTTTATCGTGTCCTGCGAAAGAGTAGTGTTATAGCCATCCAACACCTTTTGCAGTTCATCCACTTTATCAAAAGCAACATACTTTACATTGCGCAGATCAATGACTGCTCCCTGCATATTGCGCGTGTTGGCGAGCATCTGCACAAGCTGATCAAGCGAGGTCACCACATTGTTCTTTATATCAATCACCAACTGATCAACACGTTTCTGCATCGCGGCCAATGCCTCGCGGGCATGCTGGCGCTGTGCCTGCACCTTTGCAAATTCATCAATCGCGGTATTGGCAATGTCTTTTATCGATGAGAGCGGCGAAGCTAAATCAAAAGTCGCCGGGTCACGGATCCAGAAATAGGAATCGATAACATCATTCGCCTTTTTCTGAATGTCTTCGTAGAGCCGCGAATAAGAATCCTCCTTGCTTAACAACTGGATAATCTCCTGGCTCTCGGACATCGCACTCACGATATCCTTGTTCCCGATCTTATACAGCACATTATCGTGCATGCCTTCGTTTTCTTTCAACACTGCCGTGTAGGGCGTTTGCCAGATCTGCACCTGGTGATGACGCACCGCTTCAGCTTCGGTCCGGAAATAAATCAGCTTACCATCATTAAAAACAGTAAACCCATTACAAATGATCGGCGTTTCCACCTGTTGCACTATGATGTTGTATGACATCAGCACATAGGTATTGCTTCGAACCTGGTAAAAGATGTATAGGATGTCCTCGCCATTCGGGGAAGCCACACTGCGAATAAATTCAAGACCTGTGAGATCGGATTCGAATAATTTGAAATCGCCATTCTGCAGGTAATATCCATTTGGAAAGATAACGCCCTGGTTGTCCGGTAACAAAATGCCTGCATCAAGCAACATTTTGATCGGCCTCACCTCTCGGGTTCGTGCGTTAAATATATAGGAGCGTGCTTCTTCCTGGTATGGCTTGATCTTCAGAGCCACCAGGTTGCCAAGATCAGCATAATAATATTCGGCATCATCGAGCTGCTGATCTTTGTTCAGCACCGGCTCATGATAGATACCACGACCTGAAGCTGTATTGTTTTCAACCTTGAAAGTGATATCACCTCCAATGGCTTCAATAAATACTTTATCAAGTATGGAGATATGCGGGAATGCACCAAGGCGACGATCTTCCAGGTTGGTTTTTATCCAACGGAAATCATGCTGCGGTGCGCGTTGCACTTCATGGATGGACCGGTCATCTATATAGGTAAGCTGATTGTTTTTGTTCAGCCATTTAAATGCCTTCCGATCATCAACCGTTTTGCCGGTCTGAAAAATCATGTACAGGTAGTTCCCACTCTGGAAAAACCTGGCAAACAATGAATCGCGGTAATATTTATAGAGATTGGTAAAATCAGTAACAAAAGCTGCGTCATCAATCAGCGTTAATGGCTGTGGTTCAAAATGATCATTGGCAAATTTATAGACGCTGAATACATCGCTTAGTTTGATGTCTTCCTTCAACCCAAACTGCACGTTGTATCCGAATATACATAGATCACCCAGCGCAATAATACCTCTCGATTCGCCATGATTTTCGGTAGTGATTCTCTGATTTGAGATCAAGGCAAATCCATCCGAGCTGAACACCTCGTGCCTCGCCGCATTCAGCTTCGCCAGTCGCGCAGCAAGTTCGATGCGTTGCTCGTTCAGCCTGTTCCGGATAATCTCGTATGTTCCCGAATCTAATGCAGGTCCTGTCTTTTGCTCTGTTACTGCCATATTAAGCCGAAATAAGGAAGTTTGTTATTAATCGATGAAGCTAACGCAGGTCACTGTTGAAGCGAATCCTATTCCACACAATTCCATGTTACTGATACCCTTCAACGCAATTCGATTTGACTGATCATCTTCTATTCAATCGATGTTATTGATACCGCTCAATGCTATGCGCCATGACGGGATCCTGGTTCAAAATCGCTGTTACAGAATACTGCGTAGCGTATTAAGTGTTGAATAGACTTTGTTCTTATGAACCCAATTCTAAAAGTAACTGAATAACCTGTCAAATGAAAAACCTGTCAGAATAAGATATTGATTCATACAAATTCACTGTGCGTCGGATCCTGAACGAGTTAAACGATAGTCGCAATTCTTAATTGCAGCTACCGTAACTCATTTTGAAACTAGACAGCTCCCAGCTTTTTATTGCCCAATCCCAGGCTGTTCGCCAGCTTGCCCAGGTCCATGATTGCAGGCAGGTCGCTATCAGAACTATTCGCCTGCATCTTCATCAACACTGCTGAGATCGTCAGGTTCTTCAGATCATTTGTTGACACATTATACTTGGTTGCAAAGGCCTTGATACGCTCCAGCAAATGCCCATCACCGTTACCATTACCATCACCGATCAATGCGTTTTTAATATCAGTCGCGTGTTCGCTTTCATTGATGAGTCGATCGAAGCCTCGTGCATTTGATATCTGATTAACGATGTTCTGGAAGAACATAGTTTCACCACCAACGATGTCAATACGGGCAGACTTCAGTGCCTCGCCCAACACACCCGCCTGGGCCATAGCAATATCCTTATGAATATTGATACCAGCCAGCGCAATATCCCGATCCTTGGCCAATAACAATTTGAACTCTTCGTGATCCTTACCAACACCATCGAGCTTTTTCATGGCTTCAGCTTTGTTTTCAATACCCGCAGCTTCAGCAAAGGCTTTTTCTTTGGTGACCTCAGCTTCGGCCAGACCTTGCTTACGCCTTGCGTCAGCCATCCTTTCAACGATACCGGCGTCAACAGAACCCTGGCGCTCGGAAGCTTCGGCTTTTGCAATCATCACTTCAGCCTCAGACAAACCAAGTGTTGCATCCTCACGGGCCTGGGCTTCTGCAAGAATCTTGCGGGCTTCAGCCTCTTTGAATGAAGCTTCTTTCTTGGCCTCTGCATCAATGATGGTTTGTTTACCACGTTCTTCAGCAGCTTTTTTCTCCGCTTCGGCAGCCTTAACGGTATAGATCAACTTTTCTTCAGCCTGCCGCGCCGCATTCGTGATGCCGACTGTTTTCTGGCGCTCTACTTCACGGAAGGACTCAATGTCTTTCATATTCTGTTGTTCTTCCACCACACCTTTTTCAAGCTTCACTCTTTCACGGATCACATCCTGGATATTTTTCTTCTCAACTTCTATATTACGGTCGCGCTCGATTTGTGCAAGGGTTACGATCTTTTCTCTTTCGGTAGCTTCCAGTGCACGATCCTTTTCCACTCTTTCTGTCTCAACCGCGTCAGTACGTTGCTTATTTTTCGCAGCAATGATGATCTGGCGAAGTTTATTTTCTTCCTGAACAGCCAGGCTTTCATCCGTTTTGATACGCACAGTTTCAGATTTCAGTCTTTCTTCCTCACGCACCTTCAAGATCTCTGCCTGTTCGCGCGACTTCACATTATCGATCTCGCGTTTTTGTTTTTCTTCTTTCTCTGCCTGTTGTCTTTCCAGTTCAAGGATGGCTTCACGTGCTTCCACGTTTTGCTTTTTGATCACTTTTTCTTCTTCACGACGGATCAGGTTCGCGTGAATATTTTGTGCTGCGGTCAGTTCAGTGATCTTGCGGATACCCTGTGAATCGAGAATGTTACCTGGACTCAGGAACTTCATCTCGGTTTGTTCGAGATAGTCAATGGCGCAGTCGTCCAGAATATAACCATTCAGATCTGTACCGATGATACCCAGTATCTCGTCGCGGAATTCCCGACGGGCCTCATATAAGGAGATAAAGTCAAACTTCTTACCAACGGTTTTTAAAGCTTCTGAAAACTTTGCTTCAAACAAGTTGGTCAGCGTATCCGTGTCAGATGCACGTTCAGTCCCGATGATCTGCGCAACGTTTAATACGTCTTCCACATTTTTATTTACACGAACGAAAAACGCCACTTTGATATCTGCGCGGATATTGTCCTTGCAAATCAGTCCTTCGTTTTCCATCCGGTCAATTTGTAATTTTTTAACCGAGATGTCCATGATCTCCATCTTGTGTAGAATGGGGATCACATACATTCCCTGGTTAAATGCCACCTTGCCTCCGCCCACACCGGTTCTCACGATGGCTTTGCCCTGTGGGATCTTTTTATAAAAGCTGGCAAAAGCAGCAAGTAAGATGAAGAGAAGAAACGCGATACCACCAATAATTAATAAGGTGATTCCGCCGAGAGTGTCGAATAAGGAGCCCATGTCTTTTGATTAAGGTTAAGGTTGGTGTTTAAGTTATGAGTTGTGAGTTATGAGTGATGAGTGAGTTATGAGTTCTTTAGTTTATGAATGCTTGATTTGGTTTGGGATAGGTTGCTTGGGCAAATTTTTTATGGGGTGATGATAGGAATTAGACGTGACTAAGAGCAAAATGATATCAATTGATGCTGGAAATTATATGCTATACAATATTATTTAGTGTGATTTCGGGGACGACGTAGTAGAAGCGACCATCTTTTGATTCGTCGGCGATCATTACGTCGGCGTTATAATTTATGGTTTCGCCGGATTTTGATTTTACGTTCAGGCGGATCACGTCGTTGTTTACCACGATTTCTGCTGCACCGATCTTATCGCCGCTTACCGAGGAACGCATTTTTGCTATTCGTCCTAGCAGATCCACTGATTCGTCACCGTTATATCCCATGGTTTTGTACACTTTTACTAATGGTTTGGTTACAAAACGGGTTAAAAAAAATGCGAGTGCAAATACCGGTAATAATATCAGGGCCGATTTCCAGCCCCAGCTTGCCATGCCGAGGAATATTGAACTCACGAGGGTAATGATCCAGGCGATAAACTTAAAGGTCGAATACACCACCATGAAGGGCACCTTACCGACGTTTACATAATCCATCGCTTTTGAGAACCATGATTGTTCGGCACCGGTTTCCCCTGCATTGACGTCTGTATCAGGACTTACATCAACGCCCGTATCAACCTCCGGTGCAAAGTCCAGGTCGCCCAGGAAATCACCAGCTATCAGTGTAAACACCCAGTATAGTGCAGTGATGCCCGTTAGTACGGTCATAATGCCATTTGAAAGGGGGTGAAACAAGAGGTTAAAGAATTCGGACATGATTGGTTAGGGTTGATATAAGTGGAGGTTGGTTAGTGTTGATATAAATTGAGCTTGGTTAGGGTTGATGTAAGTTGAATTTGTTTAAGGTTGATATAGTTTGAACGATGTAAAAAATAATTTGGACCATGGACAATATCAATTCAGCAATATAAATCCTGGCCAGGTTTAACGCTAAGGGTTTTCACCCATGCCCAGTTTCTTTTTTATGGCCAACAGATCCGATTCGATGGATAACGTATCGTCTTTCAAAATCTTGTTCAATTCATCTTTTAGATCATTTTTTGAATGGGCGATCTCTCCATAAGCCTTCGACAATGCTTCCTGGTCCTCAACCTTGTCTTTCATACGTTCAAGCATCGCGATGGTGCCATTGGTATCAATTTGAGCCAGTTGTTTGTTCACCTGCTGCGTCGCCTTGCTCACTTTGACCCGTGCCTTAAGGGTTTTCAGTTCTTTTTCCCATTTGGCCATGTTTTCTTTCAGGATCTCGATGTTCCTGAGCATGTCCTGCGAACTCTGGTGATGCGTGAGTGCCTGTGAACGCAGGTCCTCGGCATCGGCATAGTACCTGCGACGCAAAGAAAGTGCTTCGCGAGCCAGTTGCTCCGCTTTATTGAGCTCGAGGTCGCCTTTTTGAGCCTTCTGCATGATCAGTATGGCTTTTTCGGCATAATTCAATGATTCTTTCTGGCAGGCGGCCTCGTCATTTTCCGTCCGGATGGCGAGGGCTTTCACTTTGGCATATGCTTCGGTGGCTTCTGCCAGGTCATCACGGAGTTCGCGGAGACCCTGTTCGGTCATCTTGATGGGATCTTCCATTTTTTCGACAGCGGCATGAATTTCTGCCTGACCGATCCTGAAAATTCTTTTAAATAGGTTCATAACATTACAGTTTAGAGAAACCAATGATTTGTTGATAATATTCGCTGAGCATGAGACCAAGCGAATTGATGGCGCCATCAAATTCGTTGAGGTCGATGTTGTCGATCTGCATGGTGTACCTGAACAGCACCTTGTTACCCTCCTCGTTGATCACAAAGGCACCGTGGATCATGTCGCGGTTTTTCTGTAACAGCTGTTTGAACATGCCCACGTTGTCTTTTTTGAACGAAAAGAGAAAATGTTCCATGATCAGGATAGGGGGTGCGATCCCTATGATCAGGTTATGAATGCCATCCTCCTCGTTGTCGATTTTCAGGATGCCGTCTTTTTCATTTTTGTAAACGATACGGCAACCGGAGCTGGTGGCGAAATCTTCTATTGTGGACATGAAATCCATCATTTGGCGTTTGTTTGTCTGATAAAGCTAAAAAAGATTTTGTTAAATTGCAAAAAATATTTGCATATTTGTTAAAATATTTTGCTTTATATTTGATTTATGCTCAAGATCGGAACAAACATAAAAAAGATAAGGACCGCCAGGAACCTGAGCCAGCAAGCATTTGCGGATCTTTTTGAATTAACAAGGGGAAATATCTCATCTTACGAAGAGGGACGCGCGGAGCCAAAACTGGAATCCGTGATGAAAATTGCAAACCATTTTAGCATACCGCTAAATAAATTTGTATCCGACGTGCTCACAGTCAACGAGATCCTTCAATACAATGGTGACTCCCTGTTAACCGATGAAAACCGGATCACAAACCTGCAGTTAAGGGAGGTGCCTTTCATCAGTGATGCCATATATATGCGGTGCAGTCATAAAGAATTAGCTTTTAACGACTGGGCATCGTTCCCGAAACTGGTTTTGCCTGAAACCAGCAGCAATAACCTCCTTGCGCTCTCTTTCAATAACAATATCCCGCATCACCAGGCCTTACCGGATTATCGTATGAATGATGTGTTGGTGTTCGAAGAGCTTACCCGTGAAAATGTGCATTTGTGTGATGGTAAAGCTGGCTTTTTCACCAATGCATCGGAGATCATGATCGGGCAGTATCGGTTGTCCGGCAGCGTTATTGAGCTTGTGTTGAATGATTTCAAAAAACATCTGTTCGAGTTCAAGGAGGAAAAGCAGTTCTGGAAGCTGTTCGCGGTATATGAGCATGAGCGGGGATAAGAGCATACTGCCGCAGATGACAAAGGCAGTGTGACAATTTAAGTGCAGTAGAACAATTGAAATAAACTATAAAAACTCAAGGCAGTTCAGGCAGTCAAAGACAGTAGAACAATTCAAATAAAAATCAACTAAACATCTTACTCATTTCAAAGGTATTTCCTCAAATAAACAATAACCATTAACAAGTCAAACCTACTACTATGATCGTCCAGCATTTATTATTGTTTGTTTTTCTTGCGTTCCTTATTGGTAGAAAACCTAAACCGAATTACCGGACCCGCTCACGTAATTATGATGCGGCGTATCGCAGGCCTGCAGAGCGGATGTTGGGGTCCGACACGTTATTTATAGCCGATACGTTATTCCTGGTTAAACCTGGTCTTACTCATCCGGCGTTGAATAAAATACAATAGTAATCGTTGCAAACCCGGAGGATTCACATTTGCCCAGCTTAAAGCCCGAAAATAGCCCCAAATAACAGGGAATACCGGGATCAATACCTCACATTTATCAGACGCCATCCTGTTTTATCATCCGGCTTGAAAGATTCGTAGCCTGAGAGGCTGCGCTGGCTCAAATATTGTACATTCACACTAAAGTAATTATCGCGATTTTAGGCCATTTCCGCGAGCTGATTGAGTAAAAAGGCCTGAAAACTCAAAAGAACAAGATGTTAATCCAGGTTTTGAAATCAAAAATTCAGCAGATTATTGTTAAAGAAAGTTCTATCGATTACCCGGGAAGTATTTCTTTATCAGACGAGCTGCTGGAAGCCTCCGGAATAAAGCCGTTTGAACTCGTTCATGTGAACAATAAAACAAACGGCAATCGGATCATAACATACGCTGTCCGTAATAAACAGAAAGGACAGGTTACAGTTAATGGTGCAGCATCAAAGCTTTTCAAAAAAGGCGATTGTATTCACGTTTTGGCTTTTGGATATATAACGGAAGAAGAAGCAGATTCATTCCGGCCAATTATTGTCATAGCCGATGAAAACAACCATGTGATTGAAACAAAAGCGTATGTCCTATAACAAATGATGATTGTAACTCTAAATGATGGTTGTAAATCCAGGTCCCACTAAAGCATCATATCGCCCATATCGGGGATGCAACATTGACTGATAAAGACTGCCAGAATCTCTTCCTGTAACCAGCACAAAACAGGCTTCCTTACACTCATGTCGGATGCAGTTTCTCCCAGGACCATTCCTTAAACTTTTCCAATAAAAAACCTTGAATGAACCGGCATTTTTGTAGATTCGGTAACCAATAACTGTATTTTAGACGCTTATCGGCTGCCACGAAAATTGCTTGTTTATGAGAAAAAGATCTTCTCCGCTGAAGAAGCTCCTGTTCATTGGAGCTATACTGACATCCGCATCTGTCGGTCGCGCACAAACGAGCGAACTTAATTTCATAAACTTCAGCAATAAAGCCGGCCTCTCCTCCAACTCAATCAACGACATCATAAAGGACCGACAGGGGTACATGTGGTTCGGCACCGAAACCGGGTTAAACAAATTCGATGGTCTAAACTTCACGGTATATGGCACCAGGTCCGGTGACAGCACATCTATCGGTGGCAACGAAATCATCGCCCTCGCAGAAGATAAAAAAGGAAATTTATGGGTGGGTACGGATCAATCCCTATCGTATTACGACCGGAAAAATGATGCGTTTATCAACTATGATTTTGTAAAGAACAGCTCGGCTCGTGCACTGGCCGTTGATAGCTCCGGTGATCTCTGGGTGGGAAGTTATTATGGCTTGTACCGTTTCAAGCCCGGTAAAGGAGTGATCCGCCACTATACCTCCAAGCCAAGCGGACATAGCCAACTTCAGTCAAATAAAATCATCAGTCTTTTTGTAGACAGCCGTAACCAGCTCTGGATAGGCACTCCCTCTGGTCTCCATCGTTATGATCGAAGCCGCGAAGGGTTTGTGATCTATCAACATTCAACAACAGACTCGAACTCTATTGCAGATAACCTCGTCCGCTCCATCACAGAAGATAAATCGGGTAATCTTTATTTTGCTACTAATAAAGGAGTAAGTCAGCTGATGGCCGGAACCAACAAGTTCAAAACTTACCGTGCAGGTAAAGATCCGCACACGCTAAGCAGCGAACTTATATATAAGGTAGCTTATGACAAATCAGGCTCTCTCTGGGTAGGTACAGAAAATGGTTTGAATATACTCGATCCCGTGAGCGGAAAGGTGACAAGAATATTGCATGAACCCAGGAATAAGTACAGTCTTTCAGGAAAATCTATCCGCGCCATTTTCATCGACGATAATGGATTGTATTGGGTGGGAGGATATCATAGTGGTGTAAACAAATATGATAAGAACCTGGCCTTTTTTAATCTTACGAAAAGCAACCCCTTTGATGCTTCCGGTTTAAGCGCACCCCTGGTAACAAGTTTTGTTGAACGCTCGAAGGATGAGATTTATGTCGGCACTGATGGCGGAGGATTAAATCTTTATAACCGTAAAACAAAATTGTGTTCTCATCCTCAGCTCGACCAGGAAGGCAAGGGCAAAGCGATTTTGGATATGGAGCAGGATGGAGATGATCTTTGGGTCGGTACTTTCCGGGATGGCGTTTATGTATTAAACATGAAAAGCGGCAAGGTTACCAACCATTTTAAGGGTGGCCCAAAAGACTTGTCGGGCCCGGATATCTTCTGCGTAAAAAAAGACAGTAAGGGACTGATCTGGATAGGCACCAACGGCCACGGCATAACCGTCTACGATCCCCGTACTCAGCAATTCACAAAAGTTTCCGATACAATCGATGGTGACAAACAACTGGGCAACGCATATATAAGGGTGATAGAGGAAGATAAGGAAGGGAACATGTGGATCGGCACACAAGGTACGGGCGTCATATTCTATGATCGTGTTGCCCGCAGTTACAAGATCTTTGACCAGGACAACAGCAAGTTGCCTTCCAATAAGGTGCTCAGTATTCATAGCGACCGGGACAATGAGATCTGGGTGAGTACACCTGGCGGTGGGGTGGTTCAGTTTGATAAACAATCGCAGTCATTCCGCAACGTTCCAAAATTGCAGGCCCTTGCGAATACCGTGATATATAAAATTCTCGAAGATAATTCCGGAAAGTTCTGGGCAAGCACAAATGCCGGCATCGTTAATTTTTGTAAGGACAACAGCCGGTTCAAAACTTATGCAGCTCAGAACGGCGTACAGCAAAGCGATTTTTACCGGGGTTCAGGCATGATGGCTTCAAACGGATGGATCTTTTTTGGCGGACTTGATGGCTTTAATTTTTTCGAGCCGGCATCTCTTGTTACCAATCGAAACGTACCCGAACTAGTGTTCCGTGATCTGAGGATCTCCAACCGATCCGTTGTTCCCGGCAAAAAATCGGCGATTAGTCAACACATTTCAATAGCAGAAGAGATTCACCTCGACCATAAACAAAATTTTTCGCTCGATTTTACCACGCTTAATTATACCTCGCCATTTGAAAACAGGTATTCCTATAAACTTGAAGGTTTTGAAAAAGACTGGAATGACATAGGTAGCAGGCAAACGGCAGTGTATACCAATCTTGACCCCGGCGATTATACTTTTAAGGTGAAGGCCCGCAGTGATGATGGCCTTTGGGAAAGCAAAGAAAAAACAATCAGGATCTTTGTGAAACCCCCGATCTGGCGCACGGTCTATGCTTATATCTTTTATGTTCTGAGTGCGTTCCTGATACTTGCCCTGATAAGATACAGGGGTATCCGGAAACTGAAGAACAAATTCAAACTTGAACAGGAGAGGCTACAGTTCTCGCAGATGCTGGAACAGGAAAAGAGGGAACGTGAAAGGCAGCACGATTTCGATCAGCAAAAAATAAAGTTCCTGACAAATCTTAGTCATGAGTTCCGGACCCCGATCTCACTGATCCTGGCCCCGGCGGATAAGCTGGCGGGCATTGAAGAGGACGATGAAAAATTGGAGCAGATCGGTGTAGTCCGTCGTAATGCAAGGCGATTATTAAATCTTGTAAACCAACTGCTGGACTTCCGCAAGCTGGAAGAAAGAGAGCTGAATTTATTTTTGTCTGATGGCGACCTGATTGCCTGTATTCATGACGTGGCCGACTCATTCCGCGACATCTGGGATGCGAAACATATAGAGTTTACGTACAAAAGCGACCTCCAACAATACATAACAAGGTTCGACAGGGACAAAATGGAACGGATTCTTCTAAACCTCATGTCGAACGCAGTAAAGTTTACCCCGGATGAAGGCAAAATTTCGCTGGAGGTTGAACAGGATACGGACCAGTCAGTCCTGATCCGGGTAAGGGATACTGGTATCGGTATGTCGCCCGAGGAAAGTTCAAAGGTATTTGACCGGTTTTTCCAGGCCAAGACCAAGGAAGATGTATTAAGCCAGGGCAGCGGTATCGGGCTGTCCATTACCCGGGAATTTGTGCGACTGCATGGTGGCACCATAAAAGTGGAGAGTGAACCCGGCAAAGGATCTGTTTTTACGATGCTGTTTCCATTCAAGCCATTGCAGGTTGTTTCCGGGAATGCCGCTCCTGGATTGACATGCCCAAGCCAGGACTTGCTTTCAAAGACTCGGAACTGTGGCAGGTCCATATCCGAGACTGCGGGGCCCGAAAAACTACCGGTGCTGATTGTTGAGGACAATGAGGAATTCAGGAATTATCTGAAGAATAATCTCAGTGCGGGTTACAAAATTATTGAAGCCTCGAATGGCAAGGAAGGCTGGCAGAAAGCGCTTGCTTCCCATCCAAAGATCATTGTAAGTGATGTCAATATGCCCGGGATGGATGGAATTACCCTTTGCCGGAAGTTGCAATCAGACAAAAGGACCAAACATATCCCGATAATTCTGCTGACCGCGCTGAACGGGGACGAAAACCAACTGGAAGGCCTGGAAACCGGGGCGAGTGATTATCTTACCAAACCCTTCAACTTCGATATCCTCCATATAAAAATTAAAAATCTACTCGCGCTAAATAAAAACCTCGAAACTACCTACAGTAAGCAACTGAAAATTGAGGTACCGGAGGTAAGTGTACAATCGCACGATGAACAACTTCTCCTCAAGATCACGAGGTTCATTGAAAACAACATCGACAATCCGAATCTCTCGGTAGAAGAACTGAGCAAGCATGTCTTTATGAGCCGCCGCTCTCTTTATAGTAAGATAATGGAACTGACCGGCGAAACCCCGGTGGAATTTATCAGGTCGCTAAAACTTCAGAAGGCAGTAGCACTTTTGGAAAACAGTGATATGAAGATGAGCGAGATCGCATACACTACCGGATTCGCTACCGCCAATTATTTCACGAGGGCTTTTAAGGCGAAGTATAATGTTTCCCCAACGGAATATGTCACCCTCAAAAAAGGGCAGGTTGTAAGGAAGTAACGCAAGATTAAATTAAAGTCTAAACAACGTCCGTGGTTAGTTCGGCACGTGCAAACGCGTCTTAATGCTAATGCTAATCATCCTCCAAGTGTTTCAGGTGTTTTATGATAAGCCTATGACCATCCCCCGGATGTCTCATGAAAAGCATTTACCATTCCCCCAGGCATTTCATGATAAGCCTATGATCATCACCCTCCAGGTTTTTCTAAAAAGGTATGTTGTCGATTTTTCCCTCATTTCCAAGCCATACCAGCTCAATTTGCAACATTTGGAACAGGAAATCTCACAAATGTGCTAGCCCCTTGGGCGCCAAAATCTCAAATTACACCCACGGACAGGGACCGATTGCCCGGTATAAAACTGTTTTTATCTCACCATAACTCCTTACTTGTTTCAACCGACAAGGCTTCAACAAAAAACGATCGCAAATGAAAATTTTTCACCTAAGAGACTTGATCTGTGCCCCGAAACCCAGGAAATCGACACTGCACCGGCTGGTAGGAATAGTCATCCTGATGTCTGTCACCCTGATGGCTAATGCTCAAAACATCACGATCCGCGGACGAATCCTGAATGACGTTGGAACCGCCGTTCCAAATGCCTCGGTAACCGTCAAGGGCTCAACAGTGGGCAACACCAGTGATGATAGCGGTAACTATACGATCTCTGCCCCAGGCAACGCTACCCTCGTTTTTTCCTCCGTTGGATTTACACCGGTGGAAATCGAGGTAAACAACCGGACCTCGATTGACGCAGTACTGAAACCAAGCAACAGCGATCTCGACCAGGTGGTCGTAATCGGTTACGGTACACAAAGAAAAGCGGATGTTACCGGCGCAACCGTTTCGGTGAAAGGCGAAACACTGAACGAAATAAAAGCACCGAATCTGTTGAACCAGCTCCAGGGCAGGGCAGCAGGGGTGGATATTGTAAGCAACAGTTCGCAGATCGGCGCCGGCGGTGAGATCCGTATCCGTGGTAACCGTTCGATCACCGGGAATAACAATCCCCTCGTGGTTGTTGACGGTATGGTTTACGGGGGAAGTGTGAATGATATCAATCCAGACAACATCGCAACCGTCGATATCCTGAAAGATGCATCAGCCACAGCCATTTATGGTTCCAGGGGTTCAAACGGGGTAATTATCGTTACCACGAAAAGAGGCACCATGCAAAAACCGGTAACAAGCTACAACGGCTATGTAGGCATGGTAAAAGCAATTGATACCTACGAACTGTTCAATGGTGCCGAATACGCGAAATTTAAAGAAGATGCGCGGAGAGGTCAGCCAGGTTATCTCACCAATCCTAATATTGGTAGTCCTTACGCGCTCACACCTATAGAAAACACAAACCTGCAGGAGGGCGTCAGCACTGATTGGCAGGACTTGCTGCTGACTACCGGGATCAGGACGAGCCATGATCTGAACGTAAGGGGAGGAAACGACCGGACCCAGTATTTTTTTGGAATCGGTTATTACCATGAGACCGGTGTTATTCCTGATCAATCCCTTAATCGTTTCTCCTTCAGTGTCAATATTGATCATAAGTTATCTGAACGCATCAAGGTTGGGTTCACCAGTTTTAACACCCTTCTTCGTTCAAACCGGATCGGAACCAATGCATACGGGTCCTCCACCAGGCTTGGCCCTTTGTATAAGCCATATAATGCAGACGGAACAATAAACCTTCAGCCTGCCTTACAGCAGGGAGTTGACTTCAACCAGTTCAGCCCACTCACCTCCATTGGCAACGACGAGCTGATCAAAGCTTTTTCAAGGCGTTACCAGTTCCAGCATAATTTTTACGGCGAACTGAAAATCCTGAAGGATCTGAAGTTCAGGACCACCTTTGGATATGGCTGGTCACAGACTTTCAACAGCAACTATACCGGTCCAAACAATGTATTCAATACCAATTTGACCACTGCCGGTGCAAACCTGAATCAATCAAACGCGGAAGGATGGCAGTACACCATAAATAACTCCCTCGATTACAATACAACCTTTGGTGATAAACATAAGTTGCAGGCGCTCGTGCTGCAGGAAGTACAACAGAATTACTTCCAGTCGCAAAGGATCAACGGCCAGGGTGTGCCTGCCGATTATATCCAGGACTATAACCTGAACCTTGTAAATACCTTGATCGCCGAACCAAATTCTGCAGGCTACAGCAAGTCGGCCGTGATCGGTTATATGGCCAGGGCAATTTATTCTTTTGATGACAAATACCTCGTTACTGCAACCGTCAGAACTGACGGAGCTTCCGTACTCGCCCCGGGAAATCAATGGGTAACCTATCCCGCAGTTTCAGTGGGTTGGAACCTTGACCGCGAAAACTTTATGCAGGGTATCACGGCCATTTCAAGCCTGAAACTTCGCGCGGGCTGGGGTATCAGTTCAAATGCAGGAATTAATCCTTACACTACGCTTGGTAGCCTGACTGCTAACTTCTACAACTTCGGCCAGGGATCAACAGTCGGTGTGAATTACGTAAACGGCTATATATTAAATACCAGCCCCAACCCTGAACTCACCTGGGAAAAAACAAGTGGCTTAAACTTCGGTGTTGATTTTGCCATGTTCAATAACCGGTTATCCGGTAGCATTGAATATTATAGGACTAATACCAGCGATATCCTGCTCCAAAGGAACCTGCCCCGGAGTAATGGAACCAACTCTATTCTCACTAACGTAGGTGAAACCGAATCCTATGGTATGGAGTTCTCTCTCAGCAGTGTGAATGTGAGGAGCCAGGGCGGCTTTACCTGGACCACCGACGCAAACCTGTTTTTCAACCGGGAAAAAATTACTGCCCTTCAGCTTGGACTCAAGCAGGATATTAATAACGGTTGGTTCGTGGGACACCCGATCACGGCAATCTATGATGTAAAGAAACTAGGAATCTGGCAGACCAGTGAAGCGGCGCAGGCAACAATATATGGAGTGCAACCGGGCGATATCAAGCTGGAAGACGTTAATAAAAACAACTCGATAGGCGCAGATGACCGACAGATCATCGGGAATTTTCAACCGGATTTTGTTGCAGGACTCACCAACAAATTCGAATACAAAAACTTCGACCTGAACATCGTTTTGTTCGGACGGTTTGGCCAGACTGTCGTGGTAAACTATCTCTCAGCAGATGGTGGCGGGGCCGGTTATCCATTCTTTCTGAACAGCCGGGTAAATCAACAAAAGATTGATTACTGGACCCCGGAGAATCCAACCAATGCTTTCCCTCAACCCGATGCGAGTCGCGATGGACAACTTTATACTTCCACACTCACTTACCAGGATGGTTCTTTTATTAAGATAAGAACTATCGATCTCGGGTATACGCTGTCGAAAAAGGTGCTGGGAAAATCGGGCATACAATCCCTGAGAGCCTATGTATCAGCTCAGAATCCTTTCATCCTATGGTCACCACTTGTAAGGTCCGGATTGGGAATTGACCCTGAAGGTAACGGTACCGGTAATTCAGTAGGCTCAAGTGCAGGCGGCGGCGCCCCTGTACAGGCACGTGCTATTACCGTTGGAATGGGCGTACCACCAACCCGCCAGTTTATTTTTGGTGTTAACCTGAACTTCTAATTTTTAAATGTCTAATTGATGAAACATAAATATTTAGCCGGCCTGGTGTTTTGCGTAACCATCGTTGTTGCTTCGGGTTGCAAAAAACTGCTTGAAGAACAGCCGAGGATAACTTTTGCACCTTCTTTTTTCTCCACAAACGATGGTATCCAGGGTGGGATAGCGGGTATATATTCCAGCTTCCGTGGACAATGGGGAACCCAGATCTTTACTCAGTTATACAATGGCGGCACGGATGAATCGCTCCGGGGGGCAGCAGCCGATGTGCAACACTGGTTTAATTATAACAATGCATTGATCAAAGCCCAGGCTAACGATTACGAAGGTTTTTGGAACACCTTGTTCATAGATATCAACACGGCTAATGGTGTGTTGGAATTTGGCGCCGACGCAAATATCGCTGCGGCTACCAAAACACAGTTGCTGGCACAGGCGAAGTTTCTGCGTGGATTTTGTTACTACTACCTGGTGACTACTTTTGGCCAGGTGCCATTACACGTAACCTTTAATACTTCAGCTTCTGCAGCAGATGCACCTGCTCCGCTTCCGGATCTGTATGCACAGATCATAAAGGACTTTACCGAAGCCGCTGCTGATCTTCCTAACGTGCCCACTGCAAATACAGGTAAACCCGCAACAAAGGCAACTGCATTATACCTGCTGGCGAAAACGCATCTGTGGAGAGGTTGGAGCGCGGCAGCACAACCTACCGATTTCAAAAGTGCATATGATATCTCAAAGAATTTAATTGACAATAAGGCTACTTATAATCTCGATCTGTTACCATATTTCGGCGAAGTGTTTAAAGAAGGAAACGAATACAGCAGGGAAGTGCTGATGGTGATCGATCATACAAAGGATTTGAAATTTGGACAGAATTCTGCTGTTGGCGCCGGTGCGACAAGTGGAAGTGAAAACAAATCCAACTTCTTCTGGCGTCCGAATTATCCCAACATAAATGCAAATTATCCTGCTGCAGGTGGTGCGAACGTAACAGTGCGCGACATCAACAATGGCCGGCCCTTTCAACGTATCCGACCAAATACCCGATACATCATGGACGTGGCTTTTGCGAATCGTGCAACCGATGCAAGATATGAGGGCACTTTCCAGACGGTGTGGTTATCAAACAGTACCGCAATGTCTGTAAGGGGAACCACCGGTGCGACAACACCCAGGGGTACATTAATTAATGGTGTAGATACCGCAATCTGGATGGCCGATGGCATTGTTCCGCCTGCAAGAAGATCGACGTTTAAAGGTATAATTTTCGAACCTGATCATATTACGGGTAGAACCAATCCTTATACCGCAAGTTATTTTCCGAGCGTACGCAAGTTTGATGATTCAACCAGGGGCGAACAAAATGATTATTCCGACAGGCCCTATATTCTATTCCGGTTCTCCGATGTTTATTTAGTGGCAGCAGAGGCGGCATTTAAAGGCGGCGCAACATTACAGGATGCAGCAAACATGATCAATGTCCTTCGTTCGCGTGCAGCCAACAAAGCGAACCAGACACCGGCACAATATGCTGCAGCGCTGGCCGCGCAGCAGATCACCGCCGCTAACGTTACCCTCGATTTTATTCTTGATGAACGAAGCCGGGAACTTTTCGCTGAAGACACCAGGTGGTGGGATCTTTCGCGGACCGGCAAACTGGTTGAACGGGTTAAATTGTATAATCCGGAAGGTGCCGCAGGTGTTCAGCCTTATAATATCAGGCGACCCATTCCGCAATCCCAGATCGACCTGGTAACGGAAGGGCCACCGTATCCGCAGAATGAAGGGTATAAATAAATTCTTCTGATGAGTAGAAAAAAATAACGAAGGATGATGTCAATCATTCTTCGTTTTTGGATATTTATGGTAGAAGGAATAAGTAAGCACTGCAGAATACAATCTTAAACCAGCATAAAAAATGTGATTAATGAAGCGTTTGGTCCTGCTGTTTTTTATGGCCAGTGCATACCTGGGTGCACATAGTCGCACATTGCATCAAAGCGATACATCACACAACAATGAACTTGCAAAGGGCCGTCTTAATATTGCTTACAAATGGGGCGAGGTTGCCATGCTTTGTACATCGATGGATACGGACAGGTTCAAGCCGCGCCCTACTGTTACTTCAAGATTCCTGGGGCTGATATGGACGGCAGCATTCGATGCCTGGAGCCGCTATGACCTGACTGCAATACCCGTTTACCTGGAGGGTATACAACGAAGACCCCTTAAAGAACACACTCTCCGTAATAAGGAGATTGCCATCAGTTACGCGCTGTACCGGACCATGTTGAATTATTACTTCAGTGATTCGTTGATGCTGCAGCAGAAGATGATTGAATTTGGATTTGATCCGCACGATACCAGTACCAACAGTGCAACCCCCGCCGGCATCGGAAACCTGGCTGCAAGAGCAGTCTTGCAGAAAAGAAAGTATGATGGTGCGAATGAAACAGGCACTATCGGGGTAGCTGGTGGCGCGAATGAAACCGGTACAACGAGGATAGCTGATGGTTCGAATGCAACCCGCACGATGGGGATAGCTGATGGTTCGAATGCAACCCGCACAATTGACCTGCGTGGTGGTAACGAGGTAGCAGGCACAATGATGCGGCGCGATATAATGCCTTATGCTGACTATACCGGCTATAAACCGGTTAACAGTGCAGATAGTCTTCGTGAACTTCAAAGATGGCAACCAAAATATTTCTCTGATGGAAACGGTGGTAAGTTTGCTCCTGCTTGTCTCACACCACACTGGAACAAGGTGAGTCCGCTATTGATTGATTCCGCAAGCCAGTTCAGGCCAATACCGCCACCGGCAATTGGTTCCACTCAATTGATCACCGAAATCAAACAGGTGGTTGACATGCAGGCAAACCTTACCAATGAACAAAAGGCATTGATCGAGTTGATGCGTGATGGCCCAAAATCAGTACAACAGGCAGGGCATTGGTTTATGTTTGCGCAAAGTGTTTCTGTTCGCGATAAACATACGCTTGACCAGGATGTAAAGCTGTATTTTTTGATAGAAGCGGCGGCAATGGATGCCTTCATCGCATGCTGGGATGCCAAAATGTACTACGACTATGCGCGACCCTATTCCCTGGTTCATGATTATTATGGCGACAGTGTGATCAGGCTTTGGGGAGGTGCAGACAAGGGTATGATCACTGCAAAGGGAAGCGAATGGAGGCCATACTCTCCCGAAACATTTTTATGTCCGCCTTTTCCATCTTATGTTTCAGGACACAGCACTGTTAGTGCAGCCTGTGCCGAATCACTACGTCTTTTTACCGGCAGTGATCATTTTGGTGAAGAAGTAAAACGTGTTCCCGGGGAGTTCACAGAACCTGGAAATATCGGCGATACCGTTACGATAAAGTTTGAGACGTTTACCGAGACTGCTGAACTTGCAGGATTATCGCGCGTATTGGGTGGTTATCATATCCAGGCGGATAATGTAGAAGGATTAAAGCTTGGCCGCAATGTGGCTAAGCAGGTTTACCGGAAGTATTTGCTTCATACCGGGAAGCAATGATAGTGTGGCACAGCCTGTAGACGATGATAATTACAGGTAAGATGATTTTATGATAGGCGTGCAAAGCAATAATAAATTGTGATAAGGTATCATGAGTATGAGTAGATTACCTTTAAATTCAAAAGTTTGAGAAATTTTGTGAGATCAATATATTCAGGACCTTTAAATTTCAAGGTGGAATCAATAATGAAAACTGCTGCTTGCCTGTGCATCCTCGTCTTAACGCTGATCTCATGTAGCGATAATGAAACAAAAACCACATCGACCGAATCCCCCGTTTTTAAAAGCATTCCCTCCTCGTACAGCGGTATCGGCTTCGCTAATTTTGTTGATGAAAATTACAAGAAAAATTATTTTGACAGCTTTGCCTATGTTTATAATGGTGCCGGTGTAGCCATCGGAGATATTAACAACGACGGGCTGCAGGATGTTTATTTCACAGGTAATGAGGTCCCCAACAAACTTTACCTCAACCACGGTAAAATGAAGTTCACCGATATCACGAAAAGCGCAGGCGTAGACGGCGGTATTGGCTGGGACAACGGCGTAACCATGGTTGATATCAATAACGACGGCCTGCAGGATATCTATGTTTGTAAAGGCGGATACCGCGACACAGATGAAGAAAGAACAAACCTCCTGTACATCAACCAGGGCAATCTGACATTTAAGGAATCAGCTGCAGCCTATGGCCTGAACGACAAAGGCTATTCACAACAAGCGGTTTTTTTTGATATGGATAATGATAATGATCTTGATGTTTTTATCTCATCAAGACCTGATTCTTTTTACCTCGGCCTCTCACAAATGGTCAAGGGTAAAAGAAATCCTCCTGACAACTGCCGAAGCAAGCTGTACCGGAATGATAAGGGCAAATACACCGAAATTGGAAAAACCGCCGGGCTTGGCAATACATACGGCTATGCACTTGGTGTGGTAATTTCCGACCTTAACAAAGACGGCTTCCAGGATATATTTATGTCGAATGACTATGCCGACCAGGATTATATGTTCATGAACCAGGGCAACGGTACGTTCAGGGAGCAGATCAAAGAATCAACCAATCATGTCTCGCTCTTTTCAATGGGTGCAGATGTAGCTGATATCAACAACGACGGCTACGAGGATATCATGGTCACCGAAATGTTGCCCGAAAACTACAAACGTTCAAAGGTCTCTATGCCGAGAATGGATGTAGAAGGTTTCTGGGCCATTGTTGACAGCGGTTTCCAGAAGCAATACATGCATAATGCCTTACATCTTAACCAGGGAAATGGATTCTTCAGCGACATTTCTCAACTGGCAGGTGTTTCCAAAACGGAATGGAGCTGGTCAACCTTATTATCCGACTTCGACAATGATGGAAACCGCGACATATTCGTGGCGAACGGGTATCGCCGGGATCTGTTTGATGGTGATATCGCAGAAAAACAAGCCGCTTATATACAGGCAAACCTGCACCGGTATGCATCCAGCCAGGAGATGTTTGAAACCGGGTTCAAAGATTATATCAACATCTATGATCCCATTAAGGTGAGAAACTACTTATTCCGTAATACCGGAGATCTTCATTTTGAGAACGTATCGGAAGGTTGGGGATTTAAAGACAGCAGCTTTTCAAATGGCGCAGCGATTGCCGATTTTGACAATGACGGCGACATTGACCTGGTCATTAACAATCTTGACCAGGAAGCAATGCTGTACGAAAATACTACTAATGGCAAAAAGAACTTTATAAGTCTGAAGTTGAAAGGTCCAGTTCAGAACGGTGATGGTATCGGTGCAAAGATTTCACTTTATTACGAGGGCAAGCAGCAGCAATATTTTGAACAAAAAACGGTGAGGGGGTATCTCTCTTCAAATGATCCCAGGGTACATTTTGGAATTGGAACACAAACCAGCATCGATAGTATAGTAGTTGTTTGGCTGGATGGTAAGGAAAATATTCTTCGCAATGCTCCCGCCAACCGGGAGATGGTGATTGATTATTCTGGCGCCGTTGCCGGCAAAGCTGGTGCAAGCCAGGCGGACCCATTGTTTACAGCGGCTCCCGGATTATTCTCGAAGGCATTCAATCATAAGGAAAATACCTATGATGAATACGTTGACCAGATCTTACTACCGCATATGTTCAGCCGAAGTGGTCCTTTCGTGGCTTCAGCAGATGCTGATAGCGATGGCGCGATGGATTTTTATGTTGGCGGCGCCGCTAACCAGCCTGGCAAATTGTACCTGCAGAAAGGGGGCAGGTTTGTTATGCAGTCGGTCCCGGCATTTGAAACCGATAAGCCATATGAAGATATGGGTGCCGTGTTTCTCGATATCGATAAAGATGGCGATATGGATCTTTATGTGTCCAGTGGTGGAGCAGCACATCCTGATGGCTCGCCACTGTACCAGGACCGGTTGTACATAAATAATGGCCAGGCAGCTTTTGCAAAGCCCGTTATGATACCAACCGGCAGCAGCGCTTCCTGTGTTGTTGCAGGTGATTTTGACGGGGATGGTGATACAGATATTTTCAGGGGCGGGCAGGTAACACCGCACGTGTATCCAAAGGCACCGAGGAGCTATATACTTATCAATGAAAATGGCAAACTGGTTGATAAAACACAGGCGTTTGCGCCCGGCCTTATGAACCCTGGAATGGTTAACACCGCAGCCTGGGCAGACCTTAATGGCGATAAAAAAGCCGAGCTGATCATAAGCGGTGAGTGGATGCCGGTAATTGTGTTTGAATCTAATTCGGGCAAGTTCAATAATGCTTCATCAAAGTTTGGTTTTGATAAAACAGAAGGTTGGTGGAACAGGCTGGTTATAGATGATGTGGATGGTGACGGTGATATGGATATTATTGCCGGTAACCTTGGTGAGAACTATAAGTTCAAAGCAAGTACCGCGAAACCTTTTGAAGTTTATGCAAAAGACTTCGATAACAACGGCACCAACGATATATTCCTCGCAAAGTATAACGGAGATGTACAGGTGCCGGTGCGTGGACGTGAATGTACCTCGCAGCAATGTCCTTTTATTCTTACAAAGTTTCCTTCCTTTCTTTCTTTTGCTGAATCTGACCTGGAGACTATTTTGGGAGATGAGATGGAGACTGCCATACATCAGAAAGCTTATATGTTTTCAAGTGTTGTTTTTGTGAATGAAGGCGGGAAGTTCAAACCTGTGAAGCTGCCTGTTGAGGCGCAGTTCTCAACGGTGAATGGCATTATCGTCGATGATTTTGATAAAGATGGCATAAAAGATCTCCTGCTGGCTGGTAACAAATTCGATGTGGAGGTGGAGACCACGCCGGCAGATGCTTCGCCCGGTTTGTTCTTGAAGGGATTGGGAAAGTCTTTATTCCGATCGGTTGGTCCCTTGCAAAGCGGTTTTTTTGTTCCTCACAATGTTAAGGACCTGGTTGCAATCAATACCACATCCGGCAAAGTGATCCTCGTTACATCAAATAATGACTCGTTAAGAATATTTGCTCAAGGCAATGTAGGTCTCAGCGACACTGCCAGCAAGAGCCGGCGGCCTCCCAGGAAATTAGATGCCCGGAGAAAATGAGCGGCGTATCGCAAAATACAATCACATCGTCACAGAAATGCTTTTCAATAGCCTTGATGATCTCCCTGTTTTTTGTTTGTTGTAAGGAAAAGACAAACCGGCTCGCCACATCAACAAGTCCTTACCTGCAACAGCATGCGGACAATCCTGTCGACTGGTATGAATGGGGGGAAGAAGCTTTGCAAAAAGCAAAGAAAGAAAACAAGCCGCTGTTGATCAGTGTTGGGTTTGCTTCCTGTCATTGGTGCCATGTGATGGAGCGCGAATCTTTTATGGACACCGCCGTGGCGAGATTAATGAACGAAAACTTTATTTCTATTAAGGTTGATCGTGAGCAGAGGCCGGATATCGACCAGGTTTATATGAATGCCTGCCAGCTGATTTCGGGAAACTCCGGCTGGCCGTTAAACGCATTTGCACTTCCGGATGGTAAACCATTTCATGCCGGGACCTATTATTCAAAAAAAAGCTGGATCAATTTGCTTAAGCAGGTTAGTACCGCTTACAAACAGCACCCGGGAAAGGTTTCTCTGCAGGCAAATAGTCTTACCAATGGTATCGCTAAGCTGGAGCTTGACCTGGTGTCTGAACGTGCTGATTCCACTCATATCCAGGCCGCTGATTACAGAATAATAATCGACAGTCTTTATAAAAAGATGGACTTCGTGAATGGTGGGTTACGGGGTGAGCCGAAATTTTTAGTTCCCTCTGTACTGGAATTGCTGTTACAGCATTCCGCGCTTACCGGTGATACGACTGCAAGAAACCTGGCAACAAAATCTTTGACCAGCATGGCACTTGGCGGCATATATGACCAGGTCGGTGGTGGATTTGCGAGATATTCAGTTGACAGTCTATGGCATGTCCCGCATTTTGAGAAAATGCTTTATGATAACGCGCAGTTGATATCTGTATACGCGCATGCATATCAGTTAACCGGTGACATCTTTTATAAAACTATCCTTGAAGAAACGCTGGCCTTTGTCCATCGCGAACTGTCAGCGGGTAATGGCGGATTTTTTAGTTCGCTGAACTCAGAGGTCGCGGCCCGCGAAGGCGATTATTATAAGTGGACATATGACGAATTGAAAAAGACAACTGGTAGCGATATCTTCTGTAAATATTTTGGGGTAACACCAGGTGGAAATTTCAGTGCTAGTGTTACTGCTAATGAAAATCGAGGTACTGCGCCCGGTAACGGTACAACCAAAAACAATTCAGGCACTGCGGCTGGTAGTGGTACAACCAAAAGTAATTCAGGCACTGCGGCTGGTAGTGGTTCAACCCAAGACAATGCAGGTAGTGAGGGTAATGGACGACCCAAAGATCATCCTGGTACCGGGAGTGGTAGTGCTACAACCAAAGACAATCCAGGTAGTGAAGCTGCAACTGGTGTTAATGGTAACATTATATCGCAGGGCAACAGGAAAGGCGACAATGTCTTGCATGCAGTTTCTACCCCTGAAGTTTTTGCGGCAGGCATGGCTCTTCAAGCTCGTGAATTTCTTCAGCAGTTGCAATCCGCCAAACAAAAAATGTTGATGCAAAGGATGAAAAGAGAGGCGCCCGCAGTTGATCCTAAAATACTTGTTTCCTGGAACGCATTAATGCTCACCGCCCTGGCAGATGCATATGTAACCTTGCAGGATGAATCAATTCTAAATAAAGCAAAAGCAACTGCATCATTTATCGAAAAAAAATTCCTGCAGCAAGATGGCGCTTTGTTAAGAAACCTTACCGGCGGTTCGGCTTCCATCCCAGGTCTGCTGGAAGATTATGCTTTACTCGCAAAGGCTTATATCCGCTTGTACCAGGTGAGTTTCGATAAACATTGGTTAATGCTGGCAGAGGATCTTGTAAAATATTCCATTGACCATTTCCTTGATCCCGGATCCGGCATGTTTTACAACACGCCGGCAAAAGGGCAATATGCAGTTGTTCGGAAAATGTCATTGGTGGATGAAGCGATGCCATCGGCAAACGGCATTATGGCAGGTGTTTTATATCAGCTGGGTTTGTATTTCGATCAGCATGATTACATAGAAAAGTCTTCAAACATGATGGCCCGGATCAGAACCCAGGCATCAAAATCTGCTCCCTATATGGCTCATTGGCTAAGCCTTGTTGGATTGCAGTTACATGGTATAAATGAGATCGTTATAACAGGAAGTGATGCTCTTAAAAGAAACCTGGAAATGCAAAAACAATATTTCCCACAAAACCTTTACCTGGGTTCCACTGACCAGGAAAATCTCCCGTTAATCACCGGTAAGTTGGTCAAAGGGCAGACGTATATTTATGCCTGCATCAACAAGACTTGTAAAAAGCCCGTGCAATCGGTTAGCGAGGCAATTGATCAGTTGGCAGCAAGAAGAGTGAAATAAAGTATCGTGAAGGCCGGTAGTCCAGCGGGGTGATGAACGGATTGTGGGATGAAGTGGAGATCGTATCCGTTTTCTCAGAAATTTTATATGCTTTGAATCCGGGTTTCCCCCCAGGTTCTAAATGGGTAGCATTCGGTTTGAATGGCAGATTCTATATAAGATGGATTCTGGGTTACATCAAAAATTCAGTTCCAGCAAGTTATTCAAACGGGTTCTCCCTTCCACAGTCAGGTAAAGCTCTCTTGAAAACTTACCATTCCTGAACCATTTCTGCTGAAGCATTTTGTTGAACATCACCGCCCCAAGCTGACCGGCAAGGTGTGGACGTCTTTCGCTCCAATCAAGACACTGGCGTGTCAGCGGGCGCCTTGAGTTGATGAAATCTGCTTCCGATATGCCAATCTTGCCGAACCAATTCCAACCACCCTGGATACATGGTAAACCGTCCCTGTTTTTTCAATACATCCTTTACCTTCTAGTGATTCTGCAATTTGAACGCCAACATATCCGGCAAGATGGTCATAGCAACTCCGGCAATACTTAAGTGGCGTCATCCCTTTCTCGGGCGGGCAGTCCTTTTGTTTGCTTCGTTTAGTGAGCATAGCTAATGATTCAACCGCATAAGCCACATCAGGGCCGGAGAAAGAGTAATATCTATGCCTCCCCTGTACATCTACTTTCACGATATCGCCAGCGAGTAATTTCGTTAAGTGATTGCTCGCCGCACTCGGGGAGATATTTGCAGAAACAGCGAGTTCCCCAGCGGTATAAGCCCTGCCATCGAGCATATTCCAAAGCATTGCCGATCTTGCAGGTTCCCCTATAAGGCCGGTGATATTTACAAATTGTTTTTCGACATCCATATTTCATTCTTCAATGAAGTATAAATGTAACCGATCCTATTATTTTGCCAGTAAAAAATATGCGGGATTTAGAAATTACATTGGAAAACAAACCCGGGTCCCTTGCTTTGATGGGAGAAACACTTGGTAAACATAAAATCAGCCTGGAAGGTGGGGGAGTGTTTGCAAATGGCGAGACCGCTATTGCGCATTTCCTGGTTAGTGAAGGCGAACGGGCAAGGACAGTGCTGAGTGAAGTGGGTATTAATGTCGTTAGAATCAACGAAGTTATCATCCAGAGACTTCGCCAGGATGTACCGGGGCAATTAGGAATGTTTTGCAGGAAGATGGCAGATGCGGGAGTAAACATAAGGGTACAATACAGTGATCATGATCATCACCTGATCGTCGTGGTTGATGATTACGTTAAAGCTCAACAGGTATCAGACGCCTGGATGAATGAATGGTGGGGTTAGTCCGTAACTCAAAACACAACGACACGAGCAAACACAAACGAAACGAGCAAAGCATAACACAACATGAATAAAGAGCATCATTACAAAATTGGCCTTCAATGGACAGGCAATTCCGGCTCCGGAACCGCAGGATATAGATTGTATGAAAGAAGCCACATCATTATGGTTGAGAACAAGCCAAACATAGCTGCATCATCGGATCCTGGATTCAGGGGCGATCCTACAAAGTATAACCCGGAGGAATTGTTGGTTGCATCGTTGTCCTCATGTCATATGTTATGGTACCTGCATTTGTGTGCCGAGGCCGGGGTGATTGTGATGGATTACACAGATGATGCAAGTGGCATCATGGCTGAAACGGCAGATGGCGGCGGCAAGTTTAAGGAAGTGATGTTAAGCCCGGTGGTGAGTGTCAGCGAAACCTCTATGATTGAAAAAGCAAATGCGCTGCATGCAAGAGCAAATGAGTTATGTTTTATTGCGAACTCGGTAAACTTTCCAGTGAGGCATCGGCCTACGACAATTGTTTTATCTCAGTAGAGCCGAAGCGAGCAGGGTTGCTAATACAAAACACTTAACCATCAACAATGCTCCTTTATGTGATAACTGAAATGTTTAAATTGAGCTAACCTTAAACATTCTTTATGATCGTGCTTTACATCTTTGGGAAAATCAGTGCCGTCCTGTTAGTTGGTACTGTAGGTACGTTGGCAATTGCGGCGATAGTAACCCTGATCATTTACTTAGTTAATCTGCGTAAAAAAAGCGCCAGTATGAAAATGCAGGCAGACGGCGGAAATATCCGGCCCAACAGAAAATAATAACACGGGATGAATACTCACCTAAACAGCAAATCATGGCACCGGCGGGAATGTCCACCCAAACAGAAAATCATGCCACTGACGGAAATGTCCACACAGGCAGAAAATCATAGGATGCCGTCATGTAGGTTGCGATGAATTCATTTATTTATTCGATAGATAAATACTTCTAAGCCCGACCAGGTCGTTTGTTTATCCCTGGTAAGCCCGTTTTTCTCCGCAACAATCTGTGACCTTACATTCTGTATATCGATGATTGAAATTATACTGTTGGCCAGGTTGTTTGTGAAGGCATAATCAATGAACATTTTTGCCGCTTCGGGAGCGAAACCCTGGCCCCAGTATTTCTTGAAAATATGATATCCTACTTCGAGTTCATCCTTGCCATCGACCTCTTGTTTTAACAACCCACATTGTCCGATAAATTTGTTGGTCGTTTTATGAATCAGGGCCTGGAGTCCAAAACGATTTTCTTTATACCGGGTAATCTGCCTGGCGATCCAATGTTTCGCTGTCTCTTCAGGTGATGCCAGTAGAAACTTCGACATAAATTCGACTGCTTCCGGGTCTTTGAAAAATTCGGCCCAGGCTATGCTATCATCCATAGTCAGAAACCTGGTCTTAAGTCTCTCCGATTCTAAATTGTCTTTGTATAAATTTTCCGCCATGCTGTGTTGCATTTCCTGATATATCCATATCAGGAATTATAATGTACCAATTTTTAGCGAGATCTATGGAGTCACCTACCAGGGATGACCTCGTTGAACCCAGAGCCGGCAGTCATATTGGTGGCTTTCAGGCAGTGTTGCCGGATTTCCGAAAAAATAATAGTAAATTCAGGTTACATCATACCCCATGTCTTCTACTGATCCAGGCCAAACAAGCGTCCGGACTTTTACCCCGAACTTCCAAAAAATAATAACATGCAAAAGAGCCTGTTTGTCTTGTGTTCGCTGGTTGCCGGCGGTATATGCATTGCACCTATATGGGACGCTTTTGATAATACCTTTTCAAAATCAATTACAACTAAAACGCCAACAACAGTTCAAAGCTGTGCTCCCAATTCGGATCAGCTTTTATCCGCAAATGCAACCGGAAAATTTATAAACATCCTCCCGGGCTCGGGTGATCATCATTACCACATATCGACAACAAACGACAGCGCGCAAGTCTATTTCAACCAGGGCCTAAGCATGTACTACAGCTATCATATGAAGGAGGCGCTGGCTTCATTCAAAGAAGCAGCCAAATTTGACAGCACCTCCGCTATGGTTTATTGGGGTCAGGCACTCGCAATGGGACCAACTTACAATTTTGGTTATGCTTATAAAATGAGTCCTGCTGTTCCTGCAGTTGTCGCCTTGATGAATAAATACAGGGAACAGGCATCTGACAAAGAAAAAGATCTTATCACTGCCATGAACAGCCGTTATGATGTCAGCGAGCCTACCGACAGCCAACGGAAACAGCTGAATGAAAGTTATGTGACTGCCCTTAAACCGCTGGTGGCTAAATATAACAATGACCTTGATCTCAAAATTTTGTACACCGATGCAGTAATGCTCGTACATCCCTGGAGTTTTTGGAACAATGACGGTACGCCCAAACCCTGGACAGAAGAGTTGGTTAAAAATTGTGAGGATGTTCTGGGTAAAGACCCTCATCACCCGGCAGCCCTGCATTATTATATACACCTCACCGAAGCATCCCGAAAACCAAACGTGGGCCTGGCAAGCGCGGATTCATTAAAAAAGCTATACCCGGGTATCGCGCACATGGTGCACATGTCAAGCCACGAATATGAACGTATCGGCTATTATGCAAAGGGCGTTCAGGCGAATGAGGAAGCGGATCGAAGCCTTGTCCGGTATGCATCGCTGGCCCCGGGCCTGAGCTTGTCGGCCCATGTTTCGCATTACTATGCCGTTGATGCTTTTTGTGCTTTAAGCGGTGCCATGTATAAAAAAGCTGTTCAAAAAACGGCAACCCTTCGTCAAAGCGTTGATGCTGATCATACCAACACCTACAACCAATACCTGTATATGTACCCTGCATTAGCCAACGTAAGGTTAGGTAAGTGGCAGGCGATTCTTGATGACAATACATCTATTGATCCCCAATGGACATATGCCGGAATATTAAATGATTTTACAAAAGGGATGGCCTTTGCAAAAACGGGCGACTTCAAACAAGCAGAAAAGCACCTGGAACAGCTTAGAGCAAAACAGAAAGATAGCATACTCCGGGTTAAATTTTCTCCCATGATGAGCACTCCTTTTGAATGCTCGATGGTAGCAGAAAATATTTTACATGCCACTATGCTGTTCAATCAGAAAAAATACGAGCCGGCATTTACAGCTATAAAAAAGGCCATTCATGCGGAAGACAGCTTAATCTATTCCGAGCCAAATTTATGGATGCTCCCTGCGCGACAATACCTCGGTGCATTTCTGCTACAATTGAAAAAGGCAGAAGAGGCCGAAAAAATTTATCGCGAAGACCTGAAGTGGAATCCAGGCAACGGGTGGTCCCTGGTGGGACTCCACAAGGCGCTGGCGTCTCAAAAGAAACAAGATGAATTGAAGGATTTGAAATCGAGATACATGAACTCATTTTCGGATGCGGATGTAGTGCCGGCTACTTCTGCTTACTAGAACTTCCTCTTAGCCAAGTCATAAAAACTTCTTTCTCTTTTTTCTATTTTGTCGCGTTTGTACAGATACCGGTCAGGTCACAACTATTATATTTGGCCAGTGCACAGTTACCGAAGTTGTTGCATTGCTGCGATAGCAACAAAAAATTCCAGGCAGTTGAAAACCTTCCTATCTAAGACTCCGCCTTGTTCTCATTGAATAAATAAATTCAATACGAAAGTCTCTTTCATGTTGTGCTGATGTCTGTGTAAGATATGTTGTCGATGATCTCTCAGTAAGACTTGTTGTGCTGATGTCTATATAAGATATGTTGTCGATGATCTCTCAATAAGACTTGTTGTGATGATGTCTGTATCAGACATGAAGTGATGATGTCTGTATAAGAATAGCGTATACAGAAAACGTGCTTACACGTGGTTGCTTGTTTGCTTTTCAAGACAAAAGCTCAAACAATCAACTGTATAACCAGGCTCCGGCAACTTTGGTTGGATGCCACAGGGAAACTTATGCAAATAGTGAACTATCCAGCTATAGTGAAATTAAAGTATCGGTCTATAGTGAGATAATAGTCCATTTAGGAAAAAGACATGGCAGATGGACCTGCATAATAAGACAACACCGCCTATCTGTTATCATTTGAATATTTCTTTCAAGCTCTTGTTATTCTTAAATAAACCGTATGCACAGGATTCTAACAAGGTCCCTTCTAGTAACGGGCCTTTTCTTTTCCTTATCCCAGCCTTTTGCCCAATCACCAGGTGGAGTAGGGGAACAGTCTGTTTGGCTCAAGGGAAATTTTTCCGCCAGTTCGTCTTCGCCGCAGAGGCTAAACTTCAACCCGGCAACGCCGCTGGATAAAAACAGCACAAGCTTCAAAGGACAAAACAAGATCGGCGACCTGAGAAACGCAACCATTTTCACTGTATTTCAAAAACCCGGATCGGAACAGGAAAGACCGGTATGGCAGATGGCAGATGGTTCCGGTGATCTTTTGCTTTCTACCCGGCAGGTATCGGGCAACAACGGTAAAATGAACCTGGTGTTCGGGAGTCCGAACGCTGAAGCGGGGAACCAGGCAAAACCGGTCACACTCATCTCTACCTATCTTCAAAGGAATGCGGTAAGGACTATTTCCGAAACCGCTCATCAAACAAAAAATTCCATCACTATCGGCGAACTGGCAAACTCCGGAAGCGAGTCCGGATTGATTGGTGAGTTGATCGTATATGAGACTATTTTAAAGCCAACGCAGATCACACGGGTAGAGACGTACCTCGCCCTGAAATACGGTGTCACGCTTGAAAAAAATTACATCAATAGCAATGGCGAAACCGTCTGGGACCGGAAAGCCGACTCGTTGTTTTCCCACAACATAGCAGGCATCGGCAGGGACGATCATGCAACGCTTTACCAAAAACAGGGTACAAGCACCAGCACATCGGATCAGTTGGTGATTGGTATCAATAAAATTGCGCTATCAAACGGAGAAAACACCGGTTCCATTAAAGACAGGAATTATTTACTCTGGGGTGATAATGCAAAGGCTTTTACGCTGGAAGAAGAAGCCCCGCCGGAACAAAACAATCTCCTGCTCTCTGAAAGAAAATGGCTGATGAAAAGTTCTGGAAAAACGGTTAAACCCATTTCAACTGAGCTGCAAATCGAAACAAAAACTTTGTTGCCTGCCTTTTTTCCAAAGGAGAATTTCCTGTTAGTGATTGACCGTTCAGGTACTGGTGTTTTTGTGCCTGAAAAATGCACCTACATCGTACCAGATCATATTTCTCAGGAAGGGATTGCCAGTTTCAGTGGCGTGGTCTGGGATACTGACCGGTCAGGCAAAGACGTATTCAGTTTTGGTATCAGAAAAAGTCTGTCGGCCGTTGCCAAAACGAATGATGCTGCAAAACTTTTGTCCTTCCGGGTCTATCCAAACCCCACAAAAGATGGTCAGTACAATATCGCCGCAACACTGGAAAAGCCAGCAGACCTGACGGTTCAAATCTTTGACGTTAACCTTCGGCTGATTGAATCCAGGAAGCTGACGGGACAGGCTGATTACCTGTTATCCGGAACAATCAAGTCACCACCAGGCACATACATTGTCAAGCTATTGACCTCCTCAACTGAATTTACAAAAGTCATCATCAAGCAGTAAAAGCCCCGCACTGCTTTGGTAACAGTCCCAAAACCAGAAATGTTATGAAATTTCTTTCCCTTCGCCCCCTCGCTCTTCTCGTGCTGATCTTTTGCTTTTTGGGTTTTGTCGATCGGCCGGTACCTGAGCTTTCTCTTCCCGCTTTCTGGAAAGTATCAAACAATCGTCTTTACCCGGTAGAAAAAAGCCTTACCGACCGGGTCCGGGATAATACTTTCTCCGGAAATAGCCTTACACCTCAACGGTTCCTGAACACGCAGACACCTGCAGACCGCGCGTTAGACTTGAAGTTTGAAAGGATGTCCAACGATCCAGCCACCAGGTTTAGCGCTGATGATATGACGAACTATTTCTTTGATGAAAAGGCTAAAAATCCGGTACCGTTCCATAAGGATTTGAGCGATGTTGCCGGCAAGAGAACTCTTTCCACAACGACCCAATTGAACATGATCAACGGAGGCCTGGAAGTACCGGAAGCCCCGGCCACTCTTGCATATACACCTAACACGATGTCCGGGATCACTATACCTGATGCCACATCCGAAATTGTTATGATAAGTGTACCGACCGCAAACAACTCGGGAAGTGCAGTTTTATCCTACCCCATTAAACTACCTGCCGGCAGACATGGAATGCAACCGGAATTACAGGTTCAGTACAACAGCGACGGAGCCAACAACTGGATGGGCTTTGGATGGGACCTGGCTGCGCCCGCTGTATCCATCGAAACCCGTTGGGGTGTACCCAGGTACAGTGCCACACTGGAAACTGAAACCTATGCCATTGATGGCGGCCAATTAGCACCGGTGGCGCATCGGTCGGACCCTATCAACAGGACCAGCGAAAAACAGTTTTACCCCCGGGTCAACCAGGGGTTTCAAAAGATCATCCGACATGGCAGCAATCCCAAAAACTACTGGTGGGAAGTCACAGAAAAAAATGGTGAACGTCGTTTTTTTGGCGGCAATCCCCGTAATGGTCTTGACGCGGCCGCAGTGCTGACAGATTTAACCGGCAACATTGGGTATTGGGCATTAACGGAAGCAAGGGACCCCCATGAAAACTTTGTAAGGTACCGCTATACGCAAGTCGAAGACGCCGCGATCGCAGGAGGAACTCCGGGCACCAACCTTTACCTGGCCTCCATCTCCTATACAGGCCACGGAAACACAGAAGGCAAATACAGTGTTGTCTTCACCCGCGACCGGGAATTGAATGAACAAAAAAGGCAGGATGTCACTATCAGTGCACGATTGGGTTTAAAGCAGGTGACAGCCGACCTGCTCAGGAAAATTGACGTAAAATACAATGGCGTAAACATTCGTTCGTACCAGTTAAACTACGCGCCAGGAGCTTTTTCGAAAACACTCCTGCAAAACATAAAGGAGTCTGATGCTGCAGGGTTGCTCTTTACCACACATACATTCGAGTATTATAATGATGTGCAGGATGCCGGGGGCGTTTACAGGCCGCTTACTGCAGCGGAAGAATGGAATCCGCAGAACGAAAATGTATCCGGCACTTTTCTGAATCCAATACCTCTTTTTAATGATAATGCTTCTGCGATCAGCGGAAATAAATCCATTGGTGGCGGGTTTAATGCAGCCATCACCATCGGGCTTTATGACGGAGAACTTTGGGATAAGGCAAATACGGCAGGTGTTATATTTGGGTTTAACATCACGGGGAATGAAGGCATGCTGGCGCTCGTCGACATCAATGGAGATGGGCTGGCAGATAAAGTATTTAAAAGAGACGGGGCATTATTTTACAATCCCAACCTATCCGGACCAACAGGCAACCCGATATTTGGACTGGCCAGGCCGATAAAGGGCATTGATAATTTCAACAGGGGCCTGAGCACTTCGGGAAACATTGGCCTGGAGTCAAACTTTTTCGTTTATGCTGCTTTCACGTATACGCATACAGATGATGTGACCTCCGTGTATTTTTCGGATGTGAATGCGGACCAGTTGCTGGATATTGTTAGCGACGGAGTTGTTTATTTTAATCATTTAGACAACAATGGCAACCCGTCCTTCACTCCTTCAAGTGATAACACGCCAAGCCCTATCCGGGCCGCGGGTGCCATTGACCAGGCATTGGTGACCATCGATCCGCAGGTGCTGGAAAAGGCAATCGACGATAACCCATTACATGACGTTGTAAAACTCTGGATCGCGCCGTTTAATGGTACAGTCAACATAGCAGCGCCGGTACAGCTGCTCCAGAACAACAGTGCCGAGGCCCAGGCGTATACAGCTGCGGACGGGGTTCGGGTTGCCATTCAGCTCAAAGGCAATGAGCTTTGGTCCACAAACATCAATGCAAACGATTTTGCAGTGAAAACGCCGGCCGGTATCGATGCAGTCTCTGTGCAAAAAGGCGACAGGATCTATTTCAGAACGCAATCAAAATTTAACGGTGCTTATGACCAGGTAATCTGGACACCACAAATCGCTTATACCAACCAAACGCCGGGGCTGAATGATGCCAACGGTTTACCAATTTATCAATTCAAAGCTGACAACGACTATTTGTTATCAGCCGCTACCTCTACAGGATTAAACATCGGAGGCACCGTTCATATCCAGGGAGATTTCAAAAAACCGGTCACCTCTGATGACGTTATGGTGAAAGTTGTGAAGAAAGCAGGCGGCATTGTCACTATGTTGCTGGAACAAACGCTGGCATGGGATCAGGCCATCACCCTTCCCATCTCTATCGATGCAAATGTGGTGAAAAATGATGCACTGTACTTTGTTGTTTCCTCAAAAACAAATGTTGATTGGACGGCCCTGGAATGGAATCCAAATATTTATTACACTGCATCCACCGATCCCAAAATACCACAGGTGATCGACGAAAAGGGTAAACCCCTGATCCAATTCAATCCCACGGTCGATTTCCAGGCTTTCACCCGCACACTCCAACCAGGTCTTCCCCGGACTGCACCCGTCAGCAAGATATTCAACATACAGGCGAAGCCCATTCTCAATGACAATAGTGAAACGGGGGAAATTGTTTTTTCGATCAAAAAAGAAAAACAGCTGATCGCCAGGCAGGTGATCCCCGTTACGGGCGGTGTGTTAAGCACCGCCCCACTTTTGAAACTTACATTCAACAGCGGTGACAAGCTATTTTTTGAGTATCATACCACCAACACAAAATTGGCCGGCGCGTTAGTGTCGGCCGATGTAGAAACGGATGCGGGTTCGAACGACCCAAAAACCGTTTTGGCTGGTCTGCACACAATGGATGAATCGTTCATTTATGGGCCCTTGTACCGCCATTGGGGTCAGTTTGCATACAATGGCAACAGAACCCGTGCGGGTCAACCTATCATCGAGAGTGAACTACAAATGGATGAGTCCTTGACGAACCCAACTCCGATTGACCTGAGCACCGCCAAAGATGCGGATGAAATGCAGCAGATGTATGCCGCCGGCGGTGGCAATCAGCCCAAAGAAAACAAGTTTATTTACCTGGCACCCACCAATGAAAAAAAATCATGGATTGGATATGATGACATGACCTATGTTAACAGGAATACGATCAGTTCATCACGGATGGGTAAGGATGACCTGCTGCCGGTTAACCCGATTACCACACCGAACGCCGGATCCACATCAGGTGCCGCCGGAATTAAAAAGGTCTCGGCCTCTGATGTTGTTGCCTTTGGAATTGGTGAAGGCCTGGCCATATCCGGGAGCACCGGCAGCACGAAATTTTTGTATGATTTTACAGACATGAACGGAGATGGGTATCCGGATATCTTATCGAAGAGTAGAATTCAATACACCCGCCCTTACGGCGGCCTTGAAGCCACAGCCAGGGAATTACCGTTTGGGGATGTTACTTTAGCAAACCATCATTCAGTTGGGGTTTCGGCCGGTGGCAAGCTTACTCTTTCCAGCGCTCCCAACTCTGCTTCCACCCCTAAAGGCGGAAGTGCGGGGAGTGCAGCGGCTCAGTCGGTCGCGGCGGCTGGTTTATCTGTTCAGTTCAACTATAATACGGACAACGAGGAATTCGCCTTTATTGATATCAATGGTGACGGCCTTTCCGACAGGGTGTACGCAGATGGCAATGTCGAACTCAATGTTGGCTACTCCTTTCTGAGTAAAGAACAATGGGGTTATAAAGGGCTCAATGATGGAGATGCTTACTCATATGGCGGTGGAATTAACATCAATATCAGCAACTATAGTATTGCTGCCGGCGTATCATTTTCACGCACCGAAAACCAACGGAAAAACTCACTCCAGGACATGAACGGTGATGGGCTTCCGGATTATATCTCCGGGATTTCGCCACTGAAGGTCCGCATCAACAACGGGAACGGCTTTGGGCCGGAGATCATGTGGACAGGTGCCGATGCCGTGAATAAAGGGATCTCAACAGGTGAAACGGTCAACATCGCCTTCACCATCGGTATCACGCTGATCCCCATTTTACCTATCGGAAAGTTGTGTATCAACCCGCAGATCAATATTAGCCAGGGAGCGGACCGCACGAAAGTTGAATTCAACGATATTGACGGCGATGGTTATCCTGATTACCTGGAATCGGACATAGACAGCAGGCTGACGGTTTCCCGCTCGACGATCAAACGAACTAATCGCCTTAAAAAAGTGAGCCGTCCGCTGGGTGGAAATTTTGTGCTGGACTACAACCGGGTGGGCAATACGTACGATATGCCAAACAGTGTCTGGGCGCTTTCCAGTGTTGATATCTTCGACGGTGTGAATGGAGATGGGCCTGATAACATGAGTAATACTTTCGATTATCAGAACGGCCGGTACAACCGGAATGAAAGAGAATTTTATGGCTTTGGAAAGCTGGTCGTTAACAACATCGACACCGAAAATGGCAATGTCGTTTACCGCACCATTGAAGAGGAATACCTGAACGATAATTTTTACAGCAAGGGTTTGCTGAAATCGGAAGTCCTGAAAGATGGGAACGGCAATAAATTTACCGAGACAAGAAATACCTATGAACTGAAGGACATTACCACCGGCGCTACACTTCCGGAGGCCCAGGCAAATGCAGACAACGGGAACGCTTTCCCGGCACTGATTGCTACAGACAAATTGTTTTACGAAGGACAGGCCACTGCAGGCAAAAGCACGCGTACTACGTTTTTGTATGATGTATCGGGCAACATCACCGGGTCCATTGATTTCGGTGATCCGGGCCCTGCGGATGATCTTTCCACCGACATTACCTACCATGCTGTGCCCGCGAGATATATTATGAATGTGCCGAACACTGTTACCCTGACGGGAGGTGGAGTGGTCTATCGCCAGAAAGCTTCAACCATAAATACCACAACCGGAAAGGTGACAGAACTGCGGCAGCTTCTCCAATCAGGTGATGTAGCTAAATTCAATATGACCTATGATGCCACGGGGAATCTTACCAGCCTCACCCGGCCGCAGAATGCCGCCAATCAGCGGCTGAATTATACCTACCAATACGATGGTGAAGTGCAGAGCTATGTTACGAAAGTGACAGATTCCTATGGGTATTCGTCCAGCTCCACTTATGACTTTCGTTTCGGACAAAAACTCTCGGCCACTGATCTGAATGGCCAGCAAACACTATACACAATTGATAATGCAGGCAGAATATTAACCATCAGGGAGCCGTTGGAAATTGCTTCAGGCACGCCGTTTACTATTTCCTATGAATACCATCCCGAGGCAGAGGTGCCATGGGCACTTGCAAAACATTTTGACCCTGCATACCCCGCAAATTTTATGGAAACCGCATCATTTTACGATGGGTTAGGACGAGAGATACAAACAAAACAAGACATTGCCTTATTCACCGGCAAGCAACTGCCCGACCAGGAAGTAATGGTAGTAGCCGGCCCTTCGGCCTTTGATGCCTTTGGCAGGACATCGGTTCAGTATTATCCCCTCACGGAAACAAAGGGAAACACAGGGGCACCTAACAACGAAAGTGACGATGTTGCCCCTCATTTGATGACCTATGATGTCATGGACCGGCTGCTGACAACAACATTACCCGACCTGTCAACACAAAAAAACACCTTCGGATTTGGTAACGATCGTAACGGAGCGATGCAATTCAAAACAACTTCAACAGATGCCAATGGTATCAAGACTGAAAAATTTGTGAATGTAAGAGAGCTACTGAAAGGCACGAAACGACAATACAGCCAGGGTAGTGATGTCTGGACGAGCTACGATTATAATCCCGTAAATGAACTTGTAAAGGTGACCGATGATCAGAACAACGTGATCACGATGGCTTATGACCAGCTGGGTAGAAAAACCATTGAACTACACCCGGATGCGGGGACCACTCTTTATAAGCATGACCTTGCCGGAAATCTGATAGAAAAAACAACAGCCAATTTACAAAAAGGTGGAACCGGCATCAAATACACTTATGACTACGAGACACTGGTCAAAATTACCTATCCCGAAAACCCTCAAAACAATGTTACCCTCACCTGGGGAGCAGCCGGAGAAACATTCTTCAGGGCTGGCCGGGTATCTAAGCAACAGGACGGCAGTGGTACACAGGAGTTTTTCTATAATCCACTTGGCGACATTGTGAAAAATATCCGGGTGATCAACGTACCAGGTGTTGTTCCATTGACTTACACAACAGAATGGACCTACGATACCTGGAACCGGTTAACCGCCATAGTTTATCCCGACGAGGAAAAACTTACCTACAATTACAATCTTGGGGGATCGTTGCTGAACCTGACCGGTGTTCATAACGGTACAACCTATAACTATCTCAGGCAAATGGGATATGACAAATTTGAAAAGCGGGTGTTCGTGCTGTATGGTAATGGCACGGATATGACTTACACCTTCGGTGCTGAACGCCGTAAGCTCGCAACAATGAAAGCGAACACGAGTGCCAACCGTTTGATGATGGATAATACCTATACCTGGGATAAAGAAAATCAAATCCTGAACGTTGTGAACGCTGCTCCTGTTCCGCCCAGTAACCTGATGGGTGGCAAATCGGAGTACCAATATACCTACGATGATATGTACAGGCTTACCGGTGCCGCCGGAAGTTTTACCGGAAGTAACAGCGAAAACCGTTTTACCCTTGATATGACTTATAATACGGTCTCCGGCATTCTTAGCAAAAAGCAGGTTCATACAAAAAAGGGCCTGGAAGATGCAGACTGGGTGCTGAGAAACCAAACATCCTATAGCTTCGATTACAAATACAACCCGGATACTAAACCTCATGCACCTGTGAAAATTGGTACCGAAGCGTTCACCTACGATGCAAACGGAAACCAGTCGGCCTGGGAGGATGATGTGAGCGCGCAGAACAGGCAGATGAAATGGGATGAAGAGAACAGGATAAAGACGCTTGCTGATAACGGCTATCTGACCAGCTACACCTACGATGCTTCCGGTACAAGAGTACTGAAAAGTGTGGGCAACGGGCAAACGGTTTCCATCAACGGAAAGCAGGTGGCCACAAGCAGTGGAACAGGCAATTATACCATTTACGTGAATCCCTACCAGGTAGTGCAGAGCGGTGGTTTCACCAAACATATTTTTATCGAAGGTCAGCGTATCGTCAGCAAACTGGGAGCCAGTGGCAAAGGTGGAAACAACAAGGATGCATTCCAGTTTTATTACCACCCCGATCACCTTGGTAATTCAGCGTTCGTCACTGATCCCAAAGGCGAAGTGTACCAGCACCTGGAGTACTTCCCATTTGGCGAAACCTTTATTGCGGAACAAAGTAACCAGCATAGAACACCTTATCTGTACAACGGCAAGGAGCTGGACGACGAAACGGGATTGTATTATTATGGTGCCCGGTATTATGACGGCATCACCAGCATCTGGCAGGGTGTGGATCCTTCATGGGCATTGCCGGCCCAGATCGGCACGTCGCCCTACGCGTATGTGCAAAACAACCCGATAACGTATGTCGATCCGGACGGAAGGTTTAGATCCTTCAACCAGGGCGGACTTTTTGGAAGTACTCCGTTACGATTAACAGCACCCGGGTTGCCAAAAATGCTGGGATGGGTTCCTGCAAACAGGAATGGTGAAAATTCTCGGTTCGCTCTTGTGGGCAAAGCACAAAATCCAAATGCAGCTCAGACTGGCAAAGAGGCTGGTTCATTAGTCATCAGGAATAGGATGGCCGGGGATGCCATCGTGGGTGCGGGTCCCAACGCCACGAAAGCACCAAAAGCGGGTAAGCAGTATTATTTAACACTCAATATTGCAAGTGTAGACGTGTTGAGCACAGCGCCACCAGGGCCAAGCGCAAGTGACAACCAGCAACAGGAAATGAAGAAGTCATTCAACACAATTCAAAAAGCGTTTATGGGGTCCTTTATGAACAAACTTAATGCTGGCAAAGGAAAGTCTTCTCAGATGTCAATCTTTACTTCGATTCTGAAAGCGGAGAGTGCGAAGCGACGACAATAGTAGATGCATAGAATCATTCGGAGACAAGTGGCCATTTCAATTTTCCCGAATCACATGTTCAGCTTAGTCATGTCCAACGCCGTGGCAGATGGTGTATAGCCACGGATTTTAAAGACCTGCCTGTTGGCGGGAAGATAATTGCCTTCGCCACCCCGACGGGTATAAATGGCAACCCCGGCACCGCCGCCGGCAGCGCCCAGGAAAGGCGGGGGATAAGCTTTGACAATGGCAATATCTGTCATGGGTATGTTGGCGATCTGTTGGACGGAGGTCCTTATTTCATCCAGGAAAAATGTTACCGGGCTTGCCCTCCAGCTTGCCACGCCGTTCGGGGATATCTGCAGACCGGCCACCCTGCCTTGCAGGAAAGACAAAACATTGGTAAAGCCAAGAGCAGCGGGCTCGTCCATGATACTAATCAACCGCTCATCTCCGGACCGGAACAAGCCGCTGACATGTTCTTCGTTGAACTGCTGCGCTGGTGTTTTGGCGGTAGCTCTTACAATAACCGCCGGAAGTAAGCTACCGCGGTCTGCAAAAAGCGCTTCGGGGGTTTCAACTGGTTGGTTCAGGGTTGGCCGCACCGCTGCCGGTGGGTTACCTATGTAAAATGTCCGGCCTGCCACAGCAAGGGCATCATAGCTGGAATCAAGTTGACTGCTGATGCTGATATCCAGTGACCCGTTGTTGTTTCTTGTGCCCTGGAAGGCCAGCAAAGCATTGTCTTCAAACAGCCAGTTGCGGATGGTAAAGCTGCCATCCGGCGCAACCGATACCTCCTGTTCATCCCCCTCGCCGGTTTTGGTAAGAAGCGTTGCTTTTATACTGCCAATGTTCTTAGCATTTTTTACCTGGCCAATCACTTCGAAAAAACGTTGTTGCAAACCGGCCAGCAAAGTGTATTTCCCGAGCGGCAAAGAATCAGGTAAGAATATTGCACCAGAAGCCTGGCCATTGATCATCGGCCAGCGAAGGCGGGTGCGCTGGCCATCTTCGTTTTCGATCACCAATTGCAATGTCGCCAGGGATTGCTTCGTTGCCGATGATTGATTCAATACCTGGCCACCGCCATCTTTATAATCCACAGTGACAAATAATGAATCGCCGGGCTTAAAGATATTTTTGTTGAGTTTTATTTCTAATCGCCCTTTTGCATTTTGTGCTTGTACGGAAGCCGTTAACAGGCAGGCGATAAGCGGTAATAAAAGCATGATTTTCATAAATACAATTTAATCAATACTAACGCCAGCAGCCTTTAACAAAACAAAAAAGAAAGATAAAGTTGGCCGTTTTCAATCTAGCCTGATCGAGGCCGGTGCTCCTGGAGCAACCATTAAACTCAGGCCTGTTTAGCAATAAAACTTTCCAAATTTACCCACGTAGTGGTACAAATTTACCCACGGAGTGGGTAAATTTGGAAATAAAAAAGGTAATATTGTAGTATGTACCGAAGGCATATTATCCAACCAATTACAGAAGCTCTTACAGATACCCCAGTAATTGTGATCAATGGAGCAAGGCAGGTTGGGAAAAGCACCTTGTGCGCGCAACTCATCGAAGATGGGCTTTTTAAGGCCAGGTTCGTGACAATGGATGATCCTGCCGTGCTAGCTGCTGCAAAAGCGGATCCATTAGGATTTTTACAACATCAGGACAAGCATCTTATCATCGACGAGATACAGCGGGTGCCTGAACTGCTTTTAAGTATAAAAAAACTGGTAGATGAGGATCGTCGTGAACGCAGGATCATTCTTACCGGATCAGCGGATGTAATGTCGCTACCCACGGTAGCGGATTCCCTGGCGGGACGGATCGAACTGCATAAGTTATGGCCGCTATCGCAGGAAGAAATACTCGGCCGGAGATCCGGGTTTATAAAAAACCTGGTTTCTTCTGAATCCGGATTTCGCGGCAACAAGATGGAGTGGGTAACAATTATGCAAATGATTCACAAGGGAGGATACCCGGAATCCCTGGAGCGACAATCAGAAACAAGAAGATCAAAATGGTTTGGGTCCTATATAGAAGCGGTTCTGCAAAAAGATATCAGGGAGCTTTCAAATATCGAGGGACTAACTCAAATCCCAAATATCCTTCAGTTGATCACGGCAAGAGTTGGAAGCACTATTAATCTTTCTGAAATTTCAAGGCTTTCGGGAGTAAAAAATAGCACGCTTCAAAGATATATGACACTCCTGGAATATGTATTTCTTATCATAAAAATTCCGGCCTGGACACCAAATGCCGAAGGACAATTTGTAAAATCACCTAAAATATTTCTTAACGATACCGGCTTACTATCACATCTGATGGGAGAAAGTGCCCAAAGCATAGAAAACAGAACAAAGGGAGGTGCATTGCTGGAAAACTTTGTAGTTATGGAGATTATTAAACAACTCAGCTGGTCAGCTACTACATTGAAACCCTATCATTTTAGCATTCATAAGGGTGCAGAGGTTGATCTCGTTCTCGAAGACCAGGGCAAAAAGTTGTATGGGATTGAAATAAAGTCTTCGGCCAGTCTTAAAGTAAGTGACTTTAATGGACTCAAACGCCTCGCGGATCTGGCTGGAAAAAGATTTCAAAAAGGAATAGTGCTATATACCGGCGAGCAGGTGCTTGGCGGCTTTGGTGGAAAAAACCTTCAGGCGGTTCCTGTATCAGCTTTGTGGGATGAATGAACATGCAACAACTGGTAAGGCTAATAAATAAGCGTTTAGCTATCTCAACTACCCTTTATGCTCCAATTTTTTGTTTGAGGAAGAATCACCGCAGTGCTACTTTTCGCCACGATTGGCATGTTTGGGATTTCCGGAGTTTTATTCTTAATCATTTATTTCGTTAACCGCAGGGTAAAGAAACATTTGTGAAAAAGCAAATGTAAACGGCAACATTCTTTCAAGTCCGAATTTTATCCAAATTTAGTCCTGGTTCACTGGTTATCTCTTATCTTGGCTCTTATGGCTTATGTTTTCAAAATCGAACTGGAAGATATGCCGGTACCGGTATGGCGGATGGTAGATGTACCGGATCATTTTTCCCTGTTCCGGTTGCATCTTGCTATACAAGGTGCTTTCGGTTGGGAAAACCGGCATCTATATGAATTCATGCATACCAAAGGTTCAAAGAAAACAATGTATGGAGATAGCCGTCTTAATGATGATGGATTAGACCAGGTAGAAGAAGCGTCAGTCGTTTTCCTTCGTAAGTTTTTCAGGAAGCCTGGGGATAAGCTAACCTATCATTATGATTTTGGAGATGGTTGGGAGCATACTGTGGTTCTACATCAGATAACCAGTGAACAGTTGCTTTACCCCGTCTGCAAAACCGGAAGTGGAAAATGTCCACCAGAAGATGTGGGTGGAAGCCACGGATACGAATTGATGTTGGCTTCGTTAAATACTCCGCGGGACCCGGAGAAGACTTCATACCGGGTATGGCTCGGTCTCAAACCCAAAGAAAATTGGGATCCGAATGAGTTTAACTACCTGGAAACACATAAGCGTTTGTGCCTGGTTGTTGCATGAACAAAATAAAATGAATAATGGTATGACATAAGGGCTTAAGTCAATTGAGATGCGCTATGTATCCTTGGTTGGAGATGTCTTTGCCCGGATTTCCAATATCCGCTGTTTATCCAGGTAATGAGTTGCATTCTGCTTTTCAATGTATGTATCCCCGGTTTTACTGAATCGTAAACGTGTCGTTCCAGGTCAGCCGGTTTAAACTTATACCTTAATAAATTGTCAATCGGGTTTGATCTGCTCAAATCGGGTGTGACATCATAACTTATCAAAAATCTATGGCTATAATCAGCAAACAGTCTCCCTTTATCTTTCTTTCCTACAGTCGTAAAAACAGGATTGAAGCTGAAGTGATCGAAGATGATTTTATGAAGTTGGGTGTGTTTCTCACCAGGGATACGCGGGAGGTAAGATTTAAGGATAATATTAAAGCCTTTATGAAGGGAATCACGGAGGCAGATTTTACGATTATGCTGATCAGCGACGATTTTTTACAAAGCAAATGGTGCATGTTTGAGGTAGCCGAGTTGTTGGAATCAGGATCGTTTAATCAAAAGGCTTTGCCGATTTTACTTAGTCATGGATCAGCGACTGATCGTGAAACCATGAAAGAAAAAACTTACCTGTTCTGGAAAGATAAACTGGTAAAGGTTGATGGCAATGGAAAGCGAAGCCCGGCATCAGATACGAAGAATGCAAAAGACACTTATACACGGATTTATCAAACCTTAGACGCTTTCTTCACGGCTATTGATGATATTAATGTTTCGACCCTGGCAGATCTGAGATTGCAAAATTATAAGGATATTATGGAGTTAATTGGATTTGCCGATGTTGAAATAATGGAGGAAGCCATGAAAATCAAATTACTGACTGATTTGGAAGACCGGGAAATCGCTTTAGAAAATTTTGGGAAAAAGTATCCCTTTAATCCGCATTATCTTTTTCTCAAAGCGTTTATCGCCCGGGAATCGAAACAGTTTAAAGTTGCAAAATTTTATTTCGAAAAGGCTATAACGCACAATCAGGATAATCCTATTGGATATTATAATTTAGGAAGGCTTCTTCAACATGACCTGGACGATTTTGAAGCTGCGATTTTCAATTATGAAAAAGCTATAAAGCTTTTCCCGCGCATGGCCATTGCATATGTAAATCTCGGTGCACTGCATTCCCATTTGGGAAACTGGGAAAAGGGAAAATGGCATTATCAGGAAGCTCTGAAAATTGATCCTTACTTGCCGGAAGCGATGGTAAACCTCGCAGGAATATTTTTCGAGCACGAAAAGAATTTAATGGAAGCAGAGCGGCTGTATCAAAAGGCTATGGCTTTAACCCCGAATGATCCGGATATTTATTATTACCTGGGGATGATTGCACGAAAGCAGGCGAATAATGAGACTGCAAGGGAGTATTATGAGCAGGTCCTGGAAATAGATCCTGATTATTACCAGGCTCATCTGAGATTGGCAGAGATATTTTATGCCCTTGAGAATTTCCAGGAAGCAATCGACCATTTTGAGAAATATCTCAATTTTCAACCTGCCGACTATAAAGTACGGTCAAATCTTGCTTCAGCATTTTATAGAATGCATGAATATGAAAAAGCTTTAAAACATTATTATCATGCCCTGGAGGTTTGTCCATCGTCAGAGTCAATACATAACAATCTAAGTATATTAATGGATCAAACCGGAAACTGGAATGAAGCAAAGTTACATTGTGAAGCAACCATAAAACTTAATCCGCTCAATGCGGACGCCCACTTCAGGCTAGGGAGGATCTACCGGGACCATTTTCAGTTAAGCGATCAGGCGGAATTTCACTTTAACGCAGTTTTGCGGATAAACCCAAATGATGAGCGGGCTCAGGTTGGACTTGGGTTTCTTCATTTGGATTTGCAGTCTTCTGCTAAAGCATTATCCTATTTCCGGAAAACGCTTTTGCTCAATAAAAAGAATGCGGTTGCACATTTTGGCCTGGCCCGGGTTTTTGATTTTATGGGAGACAGAACTAAAGCTAAGGAGCATCTGCAACTTGCCTTATCTATTGACCCTTTTTATATAGATGCCCATATTAATCTGGGCGTTTTTTTAAGAGATTCACAGGATTTTGAAGGGGCCCGGCTACATTTCGAAGAGGCTCTTAGATTGGATCCCCTGAATGCTGCAACTCATTTTAAAATGATGCACCTGTTGTTAATGCATCTAAATGATCGACAAGGAGCCAAATTACATTACATAAAAGCTAAAGAAATTGATGCCAAATTTGGCCGAAAGTTTTTGGATAAGCAATTTCATCTGGTCGGGAGACGATGGTTCCAGGGATGGCGGTCATTTTTTAAGCGAAAACAGGAAGAGGGTTAACCATGATTGTTGTTTAACAGCTGTTTTCATTGTGCCGGCTGGAAGATTTTTACATCATTACCCTTATCGACTATTGGCAAGGCACTACTGGTCTGCAACAGACAGTATCCAGAATCAAGACCATGTACGACAATAATGCAACATAATTTGACGTATTAGTTAATCTCTGTAAGGAATATTGGAATATTATAAGGTCATCTGAATCAGACACCGATATAACATATTCATTGATCACCAGGCATATGGCCTTATAGATTTGAATGTTTTAAACGATTATGGATTGAAAGAACTACCTGCTTCGGTAAAAGTTGAATATAGCTGGCGGAAATATCAGCAACGGGTTCTCGAAGAACTGAATGATCATTTATCTGATCAGCATCTTCATATAGTCGCGCCACCTGGATCCGGCAAAACGGTCCTTGGGCTTGAAGTTGTTGTCCGACTGAACAAACCTACGTTAATACTCGCACCAACATTAGCAATCCGAAACCAATGGATTAACAGGTTTTGTGATCTGTTTCTTCTCACATCTGGACGTCCGGACTGGATCTCAAAAGACATCAGGAAACCTGGTTTTCTTACCGTAACCACTTACCAGGCATTACACGCGGCTTGTGCAGAAGAGCGATCTGCATTGGTAAAGACGGCAGGAGAAATAACCGGGGGACCTGACGATGATTTACATGGAGGTGCAACAGAGGAGGAATTAAGTTGGCAAAAAATGGACGTTGATGTTGATGATGAAGAAGTAAATGAAGTGCAGGTCGAATTTACACAACATGACACGATAGCTCGTAATATGGATATTGTCGCTAAGACTTTGAAAGATCAGGGTGTCCAGGTAATTGTGGCGGATGAGGCGCATCATCTCCAAAATGAATGGTGGGCGACTTTGACTGAAATCAAAGATCAGCTCGAACCGAAAATCGTAGCGCTTACAGCAACTCCTCCGTACGATGTTTCTCCGAATGAGTGGCAGCGTTATATTGGGTTTGCCGGCCCTGTAGATGCTGAGATTTCAGTGCCAGAGCTAATGCAGGAAGGTGATCTCTGCCCACACCAGGACCTGGTTTATTTCACTATGCCCTCCACTAATGAAAGAGACCAACTCCAGAGGTTCAGGAATGACAGTGAAAGGCTCTTCCAGGAATTAAAAGTTGATCAAACGATGGTCGGAGCCATTCAGAAACATCCTATCTGGGTACTACCGATGGATCAGCTTGACTGGATCTATAGTAACCTTTCGTATTATTCAGCCTGTTTAATTTTTATGAAGGCAAATGGTTTTGAAGTTCCACCTGGTCATCTCGACGTCATTGGCGACAAAACGCCTGCCATTCCTTTATTAGATTATCACTGGATGCAGATGCTCCTTGATTTCTACCTTTTTAAGGACAGGGATCATTTCAAAATCCACAAGGAACATCAAACAAAGATTGAACATAAGCTTAAAAGAGCCGGTGTTCTTGAAAAACGAAAGATAGATTTTGGTGAGAACCGGCGGCTCAGCTCGATGCTTACTTCCAGCCTCAGTAAGTTAAACGCTATTGGTGAAATAGTAGACCTGGAGTATGCTCAACTCGGGAAGGATCTTCGCATGGTTGTGTTGTGCGACTTCATCAGGAGGGAGTTTTTATCGGGCACAGATGATAATGAATACATACTGGATAAACCTGGTGTTATTCCCGTATTTGAGAAGCTCAGAAGAAGTAGAATGGCCAACGGATCTATTGGCGTTTTAACTGGGTCACTTATTATACTTCCAGCATCAGCGCTCGCTTCTTTTAGATCCGTTGCAGAGGGTTACCATGTTGAAGAAATCAACGCCGAGCCACTGGCCTATGACAGTGGATACATAGTGATCATTCCGACCGGTGTGCTAAAAGAAGAAATGATTCATATCGTCACGAAGTTATTTGAGTCGGGCAAAATCAACATCCTGGTTGGTACCAGGTCTCTGCTTGGTGAAGGCTGGGATGCACCAACGATCAATTCATTGGTGCTTGCGAGCTTTGTGGGTTCATTTGTGTTGTCGAACCAGATGCGCGGCCGTGCGATACGAACTTCAGGAACTGACGCTCTGAAGACTGCAAATATCTGGCACCTGGTATGTCTTGATCCAACGGCAGCGGACGGGGGTGCGGACATGGAGCTGTTGAAACGTAGGTTCAAAGCATTTGTTGGTGTGTCTTTGACAAATCAGCCTTTTGTGGCAAACGGCATAACGAGGCTCAATGTTTCTAATCTTATACAATCGGATGAAGGATTTGCACAGGTAAATAATGAGATGTTTTATCATGCCGGGCAAAGATCTCAGCTTGCCAACCGATGGAAGAAAGCTTTACAGTCTGGGGTTCAATTAGTGGAAGAAATAAAAATTCCATTTAAGGAAAAACGCCCATATCAGCAGGCCAAGACATTTTACCTGGCAAGGACACTGGGCTTTCTTCTCATGACATTGCTTTTATCTTATGGAGAATACTTTTACATGGTCACGCAAACTGTTGGTAGGGTAGCAAGAGGTCTGCGAGGGCATGACCAGCTTACAATCGTTCTGTCCATGGTTATTGGGCTGGCAATTCTTCTGTTCGGGGCAAGGACTATCAAGGCCCTGGGAATGTTTATGAAATACCGCGATATTGGAAAAGATATCCAGCATATCGGTGAAGCATTATTGCATAGCCTGGTGCACACGGGACAAATCAAAACCTCGCTGAATGTACTTCGCGTTGAAGCGAATACCGATAGAATGGGAGGAGTTGCTTGTCACCTCGAAGGCGGAACCAACTTTGAGCGATCTATTTTCATCAATACACTCATGGAGATTGTCGGACCTGTCGGTAATCCCCGCTATGTAATAATCCGTCGGAACAAATTGTTTGGATTGATCAAACGGGAAGATTACCATTCCGTTCCCGAGGTGCTCGCACGCAACAAGGCGTTTGCAGAGTATTTTGCGAGCGAATGGCAAAATAGGGTAGGCAGCTGCGACCTTATATTTACCAGGAATCTGGAGGGCCGGAAATTGCTGTTGAAATTTAGACTGAAATCACTCTCTGCACAATTTGAAGAACCGGTTCAACAGCAAAGCAGGTGGTCGGATTGACGTTAATCGCCCGAAGTTCCGAAGTACGCCTCATCAGCGCCATTGACTTCTCACCTACCTTATCGTCGCGGGTTGGGATAAAGCACCTGCATATATGCAGAGGCAGGTTTTTTTGGGTGATTTACAAGGATTTGAAAGGCCATTTCGTCGTGTATCATGCTGTTGATAAGTATTATTTTACCATTCGTGAAAGTTAAATCTGCCTGTCTCCGACCCATTTTACCTAAAATAGGCTACTTTAGTGACCTAATTTACGTAAATTGCGCCAGTCAATTAGCCTGAATATGGTTATTTCAAGACAATTGGAAGACGTCATCAACCGTGAAATCGGCAAGCAAAAGGTGATTATGCTTTATGGTTCGCGAAGAGTTGGCAAAACCACTCTTATCAAGAGCATTGCAAAAAACCATCAAAACGATGTATTGGTGTTACAAGGGGAAGATATGCAGGTTGCCGAGATCTTACAACAAAGGACAATTGCAAATTACCAACGCCTTATTGGCAACAAAAAGCTTGTTATTATTGATGAAGCGCAGGCAATACCTGGTATCGGTCTGATCTTAAAGCTGGTGATCGATAACTTGAGTGGCATAACGGTAATTGCTACCGGAAGCAGCAGTTTCAATTTAAATGCAGCAACAGGTGAGCCCCTGGTTGGACGCCAACTCATTTACCAACTCTATCCTGTGGCACAGGCAGAACTTTCCAAAATTGAAGATTTGTTTTCAACCAGATCCAACCTGGAGGAACGGCTCGTCTATGGAAGCTATCCTGAATTATGGCAATTGCCCTCAGCAGATGAAAAAGGGAGATATCTAAAATCGCTTGTCAATAGTTACTTGTTGAAAGATATTCTCGCCTATGAAACTGTAAAGGGGGCCAATGTCTTGTATAAACTATTGCAGTTAATCGCATTCCAGGCAGGTCATGAAGTCAGTACAGTAGAGCTCGGCAACACCCTGCAATTAAACAAAGCTACAGTAGAGCGGTACCTGGATCTATTGGCTAAATCATTCATTATTTATCCTCTTTCAGGATACAGTAATAACCTTCGGAAAGAAGTAAGTAAAAGCAAGAAATGGTTCTTTTATGATAACGGTATCCGGAATGCATTGATAAATAATTTCAGTCCCATCCAAAGCCGCAATGATGTCGGACAATTATGGGAACAATATTTTTTATCAGAAAGAATAAAATTCAATAGTTACCGGGGATATGATACGCAGTACTATTTCTGGCGCACATATGATCAACAGGAACTGGATCTTATAGAAGTAAATAATAACCAGGAGATGGCAGCTTTTGAATGTAAATGGAAACAAGAAAAGATTAAAGTTCCCGTTGGATTTGCAAAAGCATACCCTGATGCGATGTTTAACGGAATCACCACCGCCAATTACCTGGATTTTATAACTTAAGTTTGTTTGACGTCAGCCGGAAAACATATTTAACTGTACTTCACCGGGCGCGCGTAACCACCTCCAGGTTTCGGGTTCGACGATATTCCTGGGCGTTGTTAGTTGAGAGAAATTTCCATGCTTTGATTTCATTTTGTTCATGGATCGATTCAATGAGATAACCCACTAAGACATTTTTAGTTTTTTTAGGTAAAATTCTACATTGCAGTTGATATGATTCATGAGGATTTTATACGCGTCTGGCTTCCGTTCAAGTCCTGATAATAACTTATGCCAAACGATCGCAAGACATGGTTTAACTTGTTGAGCCGCAATGTTTTTTTCTGTGCCAATCCTTGGCATGAAACGAAGTCCTCCTGGCTGTTGTAGCAAGATCCTCTTGCGTTATACTAGTCTTCTGACGGTTATATTTTTCAAAGCTGGTGATGATTCTGACAATTCAATGGCATTTTATAGCCGATCGGGTTGGATGCCGGTTTGGTAAAAAACATCCGGGAATAAAGTATAAGCAATGCCCTTTTTTTATAAATTTAGTAGTGGTTCCGGCTGACGATTTTCAAATGCTACCACACCTCAAAGGCTTTTCTGTTGAGCTTGAGCGCGATGTAATCCTGCCTTTTTATACAATTCAAAAATTAAATGAAATGAAAAAGGTAATTTTTTTAATCATTATCGTATTTACTTTCTTCTATGTCTCTGCGAAAACTTATGTTTTAGTTCATGGCCAGGGCGGTCAGGCATCTGATTGGAGTATCATTGCCAAAATTCTAATATCAAAAGGACACAAAGTAATAGTATTAAATTTGCCTGGTCATGGTAATGACAAAACAGACATCCAGGAAATTACAATACAGGGATATTGTCAAAGGGTTATAGACAGCATTATACCCGTTAACGGTAAGGTAATCCTGGTAGCACATAGCATGGGAGGGATGGTTATCACGAAAGTAACTGATATAATTCCTGACCGCATTGAAAAACTGGTATACCTTACAGCTTTGTTGCCAAAGAATGGACAAAGCATGGCTGATGTAATACTTCAAGATTCGACAATAAGTATCAACCCAGTTTATAATTCAGACACAACCCTTCTTTTAAAACACAATGCAACAATCAATATGGGTGAATTAGGATGCAATGATTGTCCCGTTGCAACTAAAGCATTTGTGGCATCAATGACCCTAAGACCCTCCCCGGCGAAACCAATATTCGAAAAGGTATATTTCAATAAAAATACGCTTGATACCATACCCAAATACTTTATTTGTGCAACTGAAGACAGAATGATTTCATATTCAAATCAACTTAGGATGATATCGGAAAATAATAACGTTACAAAAACCTTCACGCTAAACATGGGTCATCTTATGCCACTCATTGAAGGTGCAAAGGTTGCGACTATATTAGAAGAATTATAATGAAGGTTCAGCAATGACCAATTCACTTCATAATATAGAGTTTAAAGATTGCAAATTTGAGGGAAACGCTGACTTTCAGTTGAAGTTAGGATGGGTTGAATTTGATAGTAAATGTCATTTTAAAGCAGATGTCAGATTTGATTCAGAGGAGTACCCCAATTTTGCATTTACAATGTTTAATCGAACAAAATGAAGTCGGGGCTAAATCAAGCAAACTGATATTTGGAATGCGCACATTTTTATGTTAAGAATTGAATCCGTCTTAGCAGTTCGCTCGAAATTTTTCCTTTCAATAACACTACCATCTGAAACTTTTATACGGTAAACACTCAGGTAACTGTATGTGTCCAGGTGTTGTCCAAAATACCAAGATCAACAATAAGAGGCGTTTGAACATATTTGTTTCTTACCCCCAGGTGGGATGAATGAAAGGTTTACAATTCTTATCCCGCAATAATAACTTTAACGCCCGTCTTTTCAATTTTACTAACTGTCTCCTTATTCACCTCACCATCGGTGATGATATAATCGATCTGGTCGAGGTTACAGATCTTGCCAAGACCGCGGCGATCAAACTTCGAACTGTCTGCCAGCACGACTACCGTTTGCGCAAGCCTGATCATCTTTTGGTTGAGGCTCGCTTCAACGATGTTCGTTATCGAAAGTCCATGTTCGAGATCAATGCCATCAACCCCAAGGAACAACACTCCGCATGATAACTCGTCCAGGATCTTCTCCGCAAAGGAACCGGCAGTGGAGGAAGAACTTTGATGAACCAGCCCGCCCAGTTGCAATACTTCAACATTGGGACGGCTGCTCAGTTCCAGCGCAACCTTCAGCGCGGGTGTAATCACCACAATGCGTTTCTCCGGGTGGAGCTGCCTCGCCAGTTCGAACACAGTAGTACCCGAGCCTATAATGATAGAATCATTTTGACCGATCAGGCCAAGCGCCGCTTTCGCGATCTTTTTCTTTTCGTCAGACTTGATGAATTCTTTTTCATTGATCGGCCGCTCAATGGCATAAGGATTATTGATCGATCCGCCACCACGCGTGCGGAACAACAGCTTTTTTTCTTCCAGCAGTTTAAGATCCTTCCGGATGGTGACACCACTCACGTTCATTTCTTCAATAAGCTGCGGGATGCTGACCTTGCCTTTATCACTCAGTTTTTTCAGGATAAACTGGTGCCGGTCGGTGATTGTTTTCATACTAAGGTTTTAATAGTTGCGGGTTTCCCCGGATAAAGTTTTGATTCACAAACATCTTCCATATTCTTCACTGTTTCCAGTCGCTACCGGAAATTTTACATTTTGGTAAAACAAAACCTCGCCTGATCACCCGAATTGACTTTCAAACTGTTTTATTTACTTTTATTTTGTTTAATTAGATTGTCTTTTATTACATTTGGTTTGTATTGTTCGCCAGTTTGAAATCAAAGATCAGGTTTTTAGGACAAATACACTAACGATTGCTCTTTCTGACATCATCATTTGGTAACGTTTTGTTCAAATCAGGGTAACGTTCTGTTTAAATAGGTAACGGTATTTTGCAAAACATCAAGCCCGGGTAAACAAATTGAAACAAAATGAAAGGCATTGATGCGTCAGGAAATTTAGTAAGTATTTAAAAAACTATGCTGTTATGAAGAAGATCCCCTGCTTTGCCCCAATGCAAAGTCAAGGCGAAGACCTTAAAACGAAGGGTAAATGGCTGATCAGCCTCCTCTGCGCCCTCCTCGTTACCGCCTCCGCCTTTGCTCAATCCCAAACCATCACTGGTAAAATCACCGGCGAAAAAAATCAACCACTCGAAGGCGCAAGTATCAGGCTGAAGATCGCCAACGCGGGTACCACCTCCAACGCAGATGGCACTTACAGCTTCACTGTTCCGAAAGGCACGGATGAACTGGTGTTTTCCATGGTGGGTTACGCAGAGCAGGAAATCAGCCTCGGGGGGCGCACAACCATCGACGTTACATTAAAACAGGATGCGGCCGGTTTAAATGAAGTGGTGGTTGTGGGTTATGGCACACAGAAAAAAGGAAACCTCACCGGCTCCGTATCAACCATCAGCAGTAGTATGATCGAACACCGTCCTAATGTATCGGCTTCAACTGCCTTACAGGGTCTGGCTCCGGGCGTAACCGTTACTTCGCAAACCGGCGCTCCCGGTGGTGATGCTTCACAGATCCGGATCAGGGGTATCAATTCATTCGGTGGTTCAAGCAGCAACCCGCTTGTTATAATTGACGGTGTTGCGGGTAACATCGATGATATAGATGTAAACCTGATCGAATCAATGTCGGTGCTGAAAGACGCAGCTTCTGCCGCTATCTATGGATCAAGAGCAGCCAATGGGGTAATATTGATTACCACAAAAAGAGCAAAGGATAAATTATCGGTTAACTATCGGGGTTATGTTGGTAAACAATCACCAACCGCGATTCCCGAAGTTACTGACGGACTTACCTATATGAAGGTCTTCAATGACGCGAGCATGAACGATAATGGTATTAAGGTCTACAGCGACCAGGATATCGAGAAGTTCCGCCAGAAATACAATGCTGATCCTTCCAACTACGACTGGCAGGATGCGATCTTCCAGGGCTCCGGTTTTACACAAAGCCATTTTGTTTCGGTGTCGGCCAACAGTGGTATTATCAGGGTTACTCCATCACTCGGTTATGTGGAACAACAGGGGCTTATTAAGAATACCAACTTCAAAAGATATGTTTTCCGGAATAACCTCGACATTACCCCAAGCGATAAATTCAGTATCAAGTTTGATGTTGCGGTAACCAACAAAGACCGCACACAGATCGCGGATGAACCTACTATCTGGAACTATTTGGGTAGGATGCCAACAAACATCCCTATCCGCAACAACGGTAAATGGTCCGATGGTTGGGTTAAGATCAATCCCGTTGGTTATATTGAAGATGGTGGCAACCGCAAAACCAACAATCTTGAATTCTGGGGTAATCTGAGTATGACACTCAAACCCGTTGACTGGTTAACCATGACTGGTCTCGTAGCTCCAAGATATCTTACCCGCAATATTCATGCATTCCGTAAAAGCGTAATGACTTATTATGAAGATGGCTCTGAGGCCGGTGCCGGTAACACTTTCACCGATCTTACAGAATCTTCAACCCGTTACTTCTATGGCACCTACACTTTCCAGGCAACCGCACAGAAAAATTTCAACGGGCATAATCTTAGCCTGATGGGAGGCGCATCAAGGGAAACCTATGATGAGAAATTACTCTCCGGTTACAGGAGGGATTTTGTATACAACACCTACGAGCAACTTGCTGCCGGTGCTGATAATGCTACAAAAGATAACAACGGTCAGCAATTTCAATGGGTACTCGTCTCCACTTTCGGCAGGTTCAACTACGATTATAAAGGCAAATACCTGTTCGAAGCCAACCTGCGATATGATGGTTCCTCACGGTTTATCAACGATAACCAGTGGGCAACATTTCCTTCCTTCTCTGCCGGATGGGTGATCTCCAAAGAAAAATTCATGGAAAGATTTAACCCCGTCGTCAGGCAGCTGAAGGTAAGAGCTTCATGGGGTAAACTTGGTAACCAGAATATCGGTACATCCTACTATCCATTTGCTGAATCATTATCGATCGGCAGTGCATCCATGGGAGGTAATGTTTACCAGATGATCACGCAGACTACGCTTTCCAACCCCGATCTCCGTTGGGAAGAAACAGAGATGAAGGGTATTGGGGTTGATGGAAACCTGTTTGGTAAGTTCTCGTTTACATTCGATTATTATGATAAAGTTACTGATGGTATCCTGTTGAAATTAAATACATCACAGCTTACCGGTCTTGCTTCACCATACCAGAATGCGGCTGTGGTAGAGAACAAAGGATGGGAAGTTTCAGCACGCTATGATGACAATTTCGGTGATTTCCGTTTCGGTATCGGGGGCAATCTCTCCGATGTGAAAAACACCATCATCGATATGAAAGGCCAGAGTTCGGGCGATCTGCTTCGCCAGCAGGAGGGTTATTCTATTAATTCAATCTATGGATATCGTGCCAATGGTCTATACCAGACGCAGGCCGAAATTAATGCAGGTCCTGTCCAGATCGGAGCACTCAAACCGGGTGATGTAAAATATGTCGATTATGGTGGCGGCGTTGATGCCAATGGCAAATCGATACCTGATGGTAAGATAACAGATGCTGACAAAGTGATCATCGGATCCACCATTCCGCGTTATAGCTATGGTGTTAATCTTGATCTTGGATGGAAAGGTATCCGCCTGAGTGCACTCGTACAGGGAGTGGGACAGGCAGATGGTTACCTGAATGCGCATTACGTGATACCGCTTGCAAATTCAAGTGCGATCAAGCCCTGGCAGCTTGATTACTGGAGCGTTGACAACCGCGAGGCAGCCCTGCCACGCGTTTCCGTGACTTCTACAAACAATACACAGAACTCATCACTGTGGATGAAAAGCGCTGCTTATTTCCGTGTTAAAAATGTTCAGCTGGGTTATGATATTCCAAAAGCCTGGTTGAAAAGAGCCGGTATGCAGGGTGCATTTATCTATGTGAATGGACAAAACGTGTTTACCAAAACCAATTTCTTCCAGGGATATGATCCGGAGATTGGTTACGACATCGGTGCATCTGATGGCGTTACACTCGGCGCAGGTAACTTCTATCCACAGGTCAGGGTATTCACATTTGGTATCGACATTAAATTCTAATTGACATGAAATCGTTTAATAAAAATATACTTGCATCAATTGCCCTTGGATCCGTCCTGGCAATCTCTTCATGCGAAATTGACCGCTCTTCGTTGAATGGTCCCACCACAGGTACTTTCCCGGCCTCGGCTAAAGAAGCGGAAATGGGATTGTATGGAGCTTATCAATCACTGACCAAGCTGGATGCAGCGAGCACACCAATCTGGCACGTGATGGATAATATCACCGATATCGGGTTTGCTCGCCCGGGTACTAACTATACATCCGCCATTACAAGTGCCGTCACCACCGACAATGCACTGGCTACAAAACCATGGCAGATCCATTATCAAAGTATTGCGCGTTGTCATACGGTGTTGGATAACCTTGAAAAGATCAAACCTGAAATGGCCCAGGCTGCGTATGATCAACTGGATGCCGAGCTGCGATTTATCCGTGCTTATTGTTACTCACAGCTGATCGAATTGTATGGTGATGTGCCATTATTGAAAGCGCAGGTCAACCTGGAAAATGCAAATGTGCCAAGAACTTCCAAAGCAGAGATCGAAAAATTTATCATCGATGAGCTGACTGCAATTGCAGACAAACTGCCGGTATCACAGGCTCAGTTTGGTCATGTGCGTGGTTCAAGGGTGGCAGCCTATATGCTTAAAGCAAGAGTTGCCCTTTATTCAAAACAATACCAGCTTGCGGCACAGTCTGCCAATACAGCGTTGACAATTGCAGGAGCCAATCATGATCTTACCCCTTTTAACAGCTCGGTTAATCTTGTTGGTAAAGATCATACAGCAGGTGAGCCGGACATATCCAACATATTTGGTCATGCTGGTTTTAAAACAAGCAAGGAATGGATATGGGTGGCTGAGTATAACCTTACAATCCCGGGCAACACGCATAATCAACAATACTTCTCTGCTTCCCGTTTGGGCAAAGGTGTTTGTTATTGGGGGCCGACGCAGGATCTGATCAATACCTTCCAGGCAAAGGATGGTTTGCCGATTACCGAGTCTCCCTTGTATGATGCAACAAAACCGTTTGAGAACCGTGATCCAAGACTGGATATGTATTGTGTGCGTCCGCATGCAAGATATATGGGTTATCAGTTTGAGCCAGCTACCAGTTTTACAACGGTCAAAAACTACTGGCCGGTGTTGACTGGCGGTGCAGCTGCGCCAAGCAATGTAGCTAATGCCGATGCATCAAATGCATTCAGATCATTCAGTGGTTATCTTTGGAGGAAGGTGGTTGATATTGCTGATTTCAATTCAACATCTGTTAGCGGCGTTTCTGATCTGGAGGTGGGAATTTTCCGTTATGCCGAACTGTTGTTGCTTTATGCAGAAGCAAAGATTGAAGCAAATGAAATTGATAATACTGTTTATACCGCCATCAACCGAATTCGCCGTCGTGCGCTGATGCCGGATCTGCCAACCGGTTTAACACAGGCACAGCTAAGAACAGCATTACGCTATGAACGCAAGGTGGAACTCGCCAACGATGGTCTTCGCTGGTATGATCTGCGTCGCTGGGGAATAGCGAACAAAGTGATGAATGGGTTTCTGTACCTGAACCGCGATGCAAAGGCATATACCAAACAGGTGTTAACTGGTTTTGATGAAAGCTATACACCGATATATAATCGTCCCGAAGCCGTAAAATATTTTACAACGCAGGAAGTGATGTACAAGGAAAATAAGGATGAAAGATGGCCAGTGCCAAAGTCTGAAATGGATGCGAATAACAAGCTAACACAGAATCCTGGTTATTGATGGTTATAAGCTTATTCATTTCAACGGGGCTGAGGAATCTGAATTGTGCATTAATGATCTGGTTTAATGTTAATACGGGTTTGAAACGATTGAAAAGACGTTTTATGCGTTAATACTGATTTGAAACGATTGAAAAGAAGTTTGATGCGCTAACACTAAATTGTAGTGTTTTGATAAGAAGTTTGAAGCGTTCATGCTAGTTGAAACTTTTGATAAGATGTTTAATGCATTCATACTAGTTAACTATTGATAAGAAGTTTGTTGCGTTCATGAAAAGAGAGAATGGAATTTATTAACAGATTGCGCCGACCTGGAACAAGACGCTGGCTGATTGTTGCCATCATCTTCCTTGCTATTGTATTTAACTACATAGACAGGCAGATTGTTTCTGTGCTGAAGCCGGTATTAAAAGCCGACTTTGGCCTGGACGACAGCGGCTATGCGGTAATCCTGAACCTGTTTACGATTTGCTATGCGGTGATGTATCCCGTTACCGGTTGGCTGGTCGACAGGTATGGCGCGCGACTGGTGATGTTCTGGGGTATCATCACTTGGTCGCTCGCCTGTATAGGTGGTGGCTTGTCGAGAACGGTTGGCCAGTTTGGATTTTTCCGTGCTTTACTGGGCGCTGCGGAGCCAACCAATTTCCCGGCACAGTTAAAGGTGATAGCAGTGTGGTTCCCGGGTAAACTTCGTGCTACCGCGAACAGCCTTTGTGTGGCGGGCAGTTCAATTGGTGCGATCATCGCGCCACCTGCAATTGCCTGGCTGGCGCTAACATATAACTGGCAGACTGCTTTTATTGTTATGGGAGCCGCCGGAATGCTGATCGCTGTTTTGTGGAAGCTGGTGTATAAAGATCCGCCTGCTGAAATATTTCAGGAAGCGACGGAGCGTACACCAACAAAGATGGCAATAGGGTCAAAAATAGTAACAGAGTCTATCATAGCATCTGCACCACTTGATGAAGCTGCTTCAACAAACGTATCTGCATTAACAAGCGAAACATCGGCGAATATATCTGAAGTACTGAACGAAACTGCATCGGCGAATAGATATGAAGGACTGAATGAAAAACAATCATCAAAAGCATATGCATCAATAATTGCCCCACCATCTGCGGGCTCAACTGCATCCACGAATATAGATGCATCAACGGTATCAATTGATCCGCCTAATGAAACCGGCTCTACAATGTCGGCAGGATCAAATGGGTCAGTCCCACCCGCAATGCCATTTAAATGGCAACAACTTTGGGGCACTCGCAGTCTTTGGGGCATTATACTGATACGTTTTGTCAGCGACCCTGTCTGGTACTTTTGTTTATTCTGGTTGCCGGGATACCTGCAGGAAAAATCAGGCCTCAGTCTTGCACAAGTTGGCATGTTCGGATGGATCCCGTTCCTTTTTGCTGATCTCGGTGCGATTGGAACTTCTGCCTGGTCAGATAAACTGGTGAGAAAAGGATATGAACCACTGAAAGCAAGAAAGAAAATGCTGACTACTGTTGCTTTTATAAGTCCCTTATGTATAATAACTCCATACCTCGGCAATGCGGGTTTGACCCTGGCGGTTTTTAGTATTGTTGCGATCGCCTGCCTGAGCTGGTTGTTCACGATCAGCGTTGTGGTGGCAGAGACATTTCCGGTGGAGAATGTAGCAAGTGTACTAGGCATTGCAGCCGGGTTTGGTGCCCTGGGCGCTGTGGGATTTAATTATTTTGTTGGACAGTTTATAGGAACGCTGGGAGCTGAAAAAATCTTTATAGTAATGGCCCTTTTGCATCCACTGGCAGCACTAATCTTAAAGACAATGGTGAAGAAGGAAAAGGTAAAATTGGCATACAATGAAGCAAAACAAAAAAAATAAAACCAATATAACATACAACGAAAAATGCAAAAGGGTAAAAGTAGTTTAGCCTGAAGCAAAAATTAAATAAGCCAATAACACTCAGCGAAAAATCGAAAAGTAACATTGAAATAGCCTGAAGCAAAAACTAAATAAACCAATAACATTCATCGATGAATCAAAAAGTAAAATTGGTATAGCTTGGAGCAAAACAAAAAAGAAAAAACCAATATGACATTCAACTCAGAATCCAAAAAATCAATCGATATAGTCTATAACGAGGACCGTGAAAGTAACGTTGATATAGTCTATAACGAGGAGCGAAGAAAGGAAAGCGATTTAGTCGGTAAAAAAAAATCAACAAAGTAAAGTCAGTATAACCTGAAACAAGAACAAGAAAATCTACCTCAAATGAAAAATAGCACGAAAACAGTTTTTGAACCCGGCAGAGATATCCCGGTGATGAAAGAAACAGATGTACTTGTAGTTGGTGGCGGACCTTCGGGCCTCATGGCTGCACTTGCCGCGGTTGAAGACGGGCTTAATGTAACCTTGATCGAAAGCCGCAGTTTTGTTGGTGGCAATATGACCATCGGTCTCCCGATACTTGGATTCCTCGGCCAGAAAGGCAACCAGATCATCAAAGGTCTGCCTCAGAAACTGATCGATCGTTTAAAGGCGGTGCAGGCCTCTAGCGAACATCGCCCATGTCCTTTACACATGAGCCTCACGCTGGTTGAGCCTGAAGCGGTAAAGACTGTTGCGCTTGAAATGCTTGTTGAAAGCAAAGTCGACCTGTTGTTTTACACATTTTTTGCGGGCGTTGTTATGGAGGGTGATGAATTGAAAGGTGTGATCATCGAAAGTAAAGCGGGCCGACAGGTGATCCTTGCCAAAACAATTATCGATTGCAGTGGTGATGCGGATGTGGCATTTCGTGCGGGCGTGCCATGCGAATACGGCAATGAAAATGGCGGCGTTCAACCGCCGACACTGATGTTCTGCCTGGGTGGTGTTGATACCGAGAAACTCCGCACCAGTGTAGCAGAAGAGCCAAGAACTTACCTGACTGATTTTATACCATCAGAATATTTTGGACAGAACAACCAGTTCGTATTGGTGGGGATGAGGAACCAGATCAAGAAAGCACAGGACGATGGACTGACGCTGAGAACAGAACGTACTATCCTGATCACCGGATTACGCAAAGGAGAAGTGTGGGTGAACATGACAAGGGTGAATGGTGTAAACGGAACCGATCCTGCCAGCCTGACCCACGGCGAAATAGACGGACGTAACCAGATCATCGATATACAAAAATACCTCATCGGGTATGTACCGGGTTTTGAAAATGCTTACTTTCTGAAAACGGCGCCCTTCCTCGGTATCCGGGAAACAAGACGCATACAGGGACATTATACCATGACCCGCGAGGATATCATGACCTGCCGGCATTTTGATGATGCCATTGCGGTAGCGAGTTATCCGCTGGATATACATCATCCGCAGGGCGGGGGTTGCACGCTGGAATGGTGCGGGGACTGTTATGATATTCCATATCGTTCATTGATTCCGCAGAAGATAAAAAACCTGATTGTTGCCGGCAGATGTATCTCAACAACGCATGAAGCTATGTCTGCGATCCGTGTGATGGCGCCATGTATGGCGATGGGTGAAGCTGCTGGCCGTGCGGCTAAGATGGCCGTCAGGCAAGGGATTCAGCCGGCGGATCTTGATGTGAAACAACTGCAGCAGGAATTGGTTGAGCGGGGTGCTTACCTGCGGATCCCGGTAAATGAGCTGGTATAATAGATTTTGCGAAGCTCCGGTTATCATTGAAAACGAAATTTAAAAAAAAAGAACATGTCATCAGGCAGGAGAAGATTTTTAAAGGGAATCGGCGCAGTTGCATTGCTGCCGGTGATGCCGGCAATGGGAATGGAAGCTGGCCGATCATCTGAAGACGCTCAGTCAGTTAAGGACACTATAGCCGTTGAAAATGATCAATCATCAAAAGATGCTTCACACCGGATCCTTTGCTGTAATATCCGTGTTGCCCTGGATGAAGATGAAGCAAAAGGTCTTGGATGGTCATCACGCAGAGATATCTGTCTCAAAGTGATCAAAGACAAAAAGCCTGATATCATTTCCCTGCAGGAAGTATTAAAGGTCCAGGCGGATGATTTCAGAAAACATTTTTCATCCTACCAGTTGTTTGGATTTGATGGTCCCGAGATGGATCCGCATCCAACCGGGTATTATGGCATCGCCAAAAATCCTATCCTTTTTTCCAAAGATCGTTATGAACTGATGACGGCCGGTACTTACTGGCTTTCGCAAACGCCACTGGTGGCAGGGAGTAAGTCGTGGGAAACAGCCCGCGCCAGGCATGCAAACTGGGTTCGGCTCCGGGAAAAGAAAACAGGTAAGGAACTACGGATCGTGAACCTGCACCTGGATCATATCTCTGCCGAAGCGAAGGTTGAACAGGCAAAAATGGTCGTTGAAGAAAGCGCGCAATATCAACCAACATTCAACCAGGTATTGACCGGCGACTTTAATACGAGGTTTGATTCCAATGTGCTCACATCTGTGCGCACCGGCGGATGGAAAGAATCTTACGAAACAATTCATGGCGAAAAAGAAGCCGGCTTTACCGGACATGAGTTCGAAGGTGCGAAATATGAGAAAGGTCCATCAAAAGGACGGATCGATTATATCTGGTATCGGGGTAAAGTGAAACCTACATCATCTGCCATCATTAAGGACCAGGTCAACGGAAAATATCCGAGTGATCATTTCTTTATGCAAACTGATTTTGTGCTTGAATAGACGTAAACGCTTAATGACGTCAAATAAAAACAGTTTCGGAAGCGAATTTTACACGATAAAATTTTGATTTACCCGATAAAATAATTGATGGAACAAAAATCTTTAATCGAATAATAGAATTAATGCGAAAATATTTAATCAGCCGATTTTCAAACAGCCGTCGAAGTTGCCTTGCCTTGATCTTTTTCCTGGCTATTGGAACCACTGTTTGTGCCCAGCAGCCATATCAGAAGCCGGCCCTTGAAAATCAAAAATCGTGGACCCTGATCATGGTGCCTGATCTGCAGAACTATGCAAAATGGGCCAGGAATCAACCCATCATGGACCTGATGATGGCCTGGATCGTCGACAACATCGACACACTGAATATCAAAATGGTGATGGGCGTGGGTGACCTGGTAGAGAATGATGAAAAGATCACCAATGATTATGACGGCGACCAGACAACGCAAAGCCAATGGCAGACTGTTTCGAAGGCTTTTGCTAAACTCGATGGCAAGGTGCCATATGTAGCGGCAACAGGTAATCATGATTATAGTATCGACCGGGAAGGAAACCGCACCTCGCATTACAGTGAATATTTTTTTACCGAACGAAATCATCTCAATCAGAAAATCCTGGTTCAAAATACCCGTAACGAGCAGGGTAAACCAACATTGGAAAACTCCGCCTATGAAATCAGGGGATTGAATGGAAAGGATTACCTGTTTATCACTGTAGAATATGGTCCGAGGGATACTGTCCTCACCTGGGCAAAGAAAGTAACAGCAATGGACCAGTACAAAAATCACCGGGTCATCTTATCGACCCATAACTACCTGGGTAAAAATGATGCACACACTACCGGCGAGGTAACCTGGCTGTACTGGGAGCCATATAATGTCGACAACATGATCCAAAAATCACCCAGGATAAAATTGCCGAACGCGAACAACGGTAAACAGATCTGGGAGAAACTGGTTCAGCCCGCTTCCAATATCCACCTGGTATTGGCAGGACATATCGCGGGTGAAGGTTACCGGAAGGATAAAAACAAAACAGGTAAATCCGTTCACCAGGTTTTGTTTGATTCGCAGGAAATGGGTGGTGGTCATCGCTATGGCAACGGTGGCGACGGGTGGCTGCGCATCCTCGAATTTTTTCCGGATAGCAAAACCGTAAAGGTGAGAACCTTTTCACCCTTGTTCGGGATTTCACCCACAACACAACAACATGCCTGGAAAAAAGATGCGAGAAACGAATACACCTTGACGTTTGACTAAGAACTTGAACGGGATAATATTACCGGCTAGTGAAAAAATATTGATGATAATATACATTAAAAAAACCCTGCTAAACTTATATAAATAAATCATCTACGCTGGTAAAGATGGGACTGTGACCCTACAACTAAAAGAGTGTTTTGCTAACTAACAAAGAGATCTATGAGAATATTAGTAACTGCCCCTTATCATGAAAAAGGCTTGTTTGATCTGAAGCAGGACCTGGGAGAGGTAATCTATCGCCCCTGGAAACAGCTGGGCCGTGCCTACAATGAAGATGAATTGACTGCCCTCTTATATGAAACGGAAGCGGAGGCGCTGATCACTGAACATGACCATGTCACGGCGAAAGTAATTAACGCCAATGCACACCTGCAATTTATCGGTGTTTGCCGTGGCACCCCATCCAATGTCGCACTGGAAACCGCGACTGCACATGGCATCCCGGTCTTCTACACCCCGGCCCGTAATGCGCAGGCCGTGGCTGAGATCTTTATCGCCAACGTGATTACTTTTCTTCGACGTACCCTGCCCGCTATCAACTGGCTGCGGTCCCGTAAATGGGACGAAGGGGCACATACCTCTTACCTTGAATTCAAAGGCAATGAGCTGGCAGGTAAAAAAATCGGCCTGGTCGGCTTCGGGGCAATTGGTCAGCTGATCGCAAAACTGGTCGAAAATTATCCCTGCGATATTGCGTACTACGATCCTTACGTTGATGCTTCAGCTTTTCCATCTTACCAGCAATTAACTCTCGAAGAACTTTTTTCATCCTGCGATATCGTCTCAATTCATCTTCCCGTGGCGCCGGAAACAAAAGGCATGATCGACCGGAAATATTTTGACCTGATGAAACCGGACTCCATATTCGTAAACACCGCCCGCGCCATAGTTGTAAACCGGCAGGACCTTTACACGACGCTCTCCGAGAACAAGATCAGGGGCGCCATCCTTGACGTTTTCGATAATGAACCACCGGATGAGCTGGATTACCGCATCATCGATCTGGAAAATGTTTTACCCACGCCGCATATCGCCGGAGCCACCCACGAAGTAGAAGATCATCATGTCCGGATTCTAAATGAAGCACTCATTACCTGGTTTGTACATGGTAATCACGATGGTGGCAGACTTGCCAACAAGGAGATATTATCAACCTATAGTCAGGGATAGAAAGTTGTATCAAACTACTGAAAGGCAAACCTTACAAACACCTTAAGCAATGTATGGGGTTGGGTAGGGAGGTGATGAAACATTTCAGACAAATAACTGTTTAATCCGCTTTGTCACCACCGAGCTAAACAATGCTTACCGGCGATATTACAAATGGTTCAGGAGTTCTGCAGATACAGGTACCATTCCTAAACCGGTGGCATATTGATTATCGCCTGAGTTAGAGGACGTTTAGCATACTGCCATGGATAACTTGGGCGATATCGAGGACTGGTTGGAAGATTCGATTGATAAAGCCGGCAGTTTTAGTTTCCTCGATATTTTGTTGGCCCTTGCCGCCCCGGTTGCGGCCGCTGCGGTTGCCGCGGCTGCACTTATTGATGCGCTGCTTGGAGCAATTACTACCCTCACGGTGGCGGGTATACGCGCCGCTGCCTGCCTTATTTATGAACAGTTATATAGTGCTTTTCAGAATTTCCGACTGGCAGTTTCAATGAACGGGCTTGCCTACCCGATGCAGGAGCATCTTGATTAGATAAGATTTCTACAGTTTAAGAACACTTCCTTTCTGGATACCGAACTGATTGTGGCAGCTGATCTTAAAAATTTCTTACTAACATGATTGTGATTCTCCCCGGCGGCGACATTCTTGCAAAGCTTTTTCATCGTGAAAAGCATCTTACTTATCCCCGCCAGGCACGCCAAGCGAGCCAGGTTCAGTGATGGGCGCACCCGATTCGTACTTCAATAAAACTTCATTATGGTATGCGTTCAGTGATATTCCATTAAGCAAGGAGTTCATAGATGAGCTGGCAACCCTTTCGGGTAACGAAGATGCATTCAGGACTATACTCCGGAACCGGGTTGCAGCAAAGAAATCACCGACACTTGGGAATGCTCTTATGCTGACGGAAGAAATTTATAGTGGCAAACTATATGAGATAAGACTAACCGAAGATAATCCAAACAATGTTAAGACTGTTTTTAATAATCTGCTAATAGCGTTGAAGAGTAAACACTTCAATTTTAGGTTGGACGACACAACTGGAGATTTATATTTTCACTTGTGCAAAGAATATATTGCCCAGATCAACGCAGAACTCACGGCGGTACACAAGCAATTGGTGGCAAATGACCTAATCGATATAACATGAGTTTCTATAAATGAATCCGAGACTAGCCTTGAATGATGTATCTCCGGTTTTATCAAGAACTTACTGATTGAAAATATGGTCAAAATTATCCGAGATTAGAATGCGTTCATGGCTAAGGTACCTCTAGTCCGCATTAAATATGGACCAGACGTCCCTAAACACAGGCAGCAGTTATATTACCGGGGTACTTGTTAGAGTTATAGGATGGATTCAAAATGTGCCTTTTGAGCTTAAACCCAAGGCTCATTGGGCAGTAAGCTCTTCCAACTCTGGATCATCCTCGTAATTAAATTCATCCATAAATACTTGATTGACCCTGTAGGAGATAATCTTTTCGGTTTCATTTTTGGGAAAACTAATCGCGTAACCAATGATGGGATTTTCTATGCCAGAATTTTCCCATCCTTTAGGTGTTGGAACGAGAGGATAGATCAAAAGGAGTCCTTGAGTTGTTGGTCTTTTTGCTCTTATATTTTTGCCGGAGGGAATGGTTGGGGCTGTAAGACCTTTATTACTTCTCGTACTGTTCCTCCAATCCTCTATCGTCCGGCTAAGTGCATCTTGGTATTCAATGCTATTCAAATCAAAATCTATGAACTCGTGTGTTGGATCGATTATATGGCTTTTACGTAATTCGTAGTAGTTGCCTTGACCTTCGTTATTATCACTTCGCATCGTTAGTCCAACACTTACAAACTGATTGTTAATTTTAAAGAGTTGAGGTTGTATATCCCGCTGATTTGAGATAAGTACTATTGTCCAACTCAACAGATAGCCGGCTTTTACTTGTTCTTTTATGTATTCAATAATCTTTTCCTTTTCCAAATTGTTCTCGCCATTGTATCCATCTAAGAATCGGGTGACGTCCGAGCTATTATCTTGTTTATACCATACATAGCTTTGGCCATTTTTTGGTTTTGCTGGGCCGAGTGAATTGACAAAGCTCGCTGTGCGAGTGTAGTTTGACTCAAAAATCTTAATGTCTCGTTTAAAGGACCATGTCTCACGCAATTTATCGGCAAATGACAGTTCCATCAAGTGGCTGTCTCGCATTTTGTTAGTGGCTGTAATCTTCAACACATCTGGATGCTGGCGGACTTTGACTCCATATTCTTTAGGAGTCTTTCTCTTTAATTTCATATCAGCGAACTCTGCCCGTAACTCTTCTGATGCAACAGTTATGTATTTATACCATCTCGTAAGCTCGTCGCTTGTATATAATCTACAAAGATCTAAATAGCCTGGCCGATACCCAAACCAACGTCCCATTTGCATAAGCGTATCATACATTTTGGAGGCACGCAGATAATAGCTTATTGACAAACCTTCCAAGGTGAGTCCTCTGGATAATTTATTCCCTCCCACTGCGATCACGGTAAGTCCGGTCTGCCGATAATTGTGATAGTCTAGTGATGTAACGTTATCGAACTCCAGGCCCTCTTGACTAGAATCTCCATGAATAGCGCGGATTTGAATTTTCGAGGCGGCTTTATTTAACTGGGATTGAATTTCATTCCAGTCCGCAATCGTAAAACCTGAGTTTTGATAAGCCGGTATGGAATTTATTTTAGCCGTTGTGCCAATAAAATCCCTTTCATATAAATTTTTTATTTCGGCGATGAGTTGACTGTCTTCCTGCTGTATAAGTTCTTGATAACTTCTAACCAACCTAGTAATCAAGGTGGCAGTTTTATTTTGCCATCGCACAAAGCGGGTGACATGCACAAGCATCGAATTGTGAACTTCTATTTGACCTCGAGTGCGGCGGATAGCACAAACAAGGATAAAAGATAGGATCGCCTGTTTTAAGCTTTCCGGCAATTCTTCGGGTAAGGGATCAGATCTCCGGTGTTTATCCGGGAAAAATTCAAGATAGTCTGCATCAAAAAGATCTCTAAGAAGCGGAAGCCCTTCCTGACCCTGAGGGGATTCTAGCGTAAAATTTGGGTCAATGCCAAATATTTCTTTTGGTCCAATATAATTGGATGGAGGAGGAATATTTATAATAAAGTCTTTAGGAAATAAATCATTTGTAAGATTTGACCAAGTATTAGGGTTTTGAATATCTAATCCACGAATAGAATAATCTGGTCCTAATGGAACCGGTATAAATACATTAGCAAATGGTGTGGCAGTATACCCTACATACGCACTACGTTGAAAAAGTGAGAGCAAAGCTCTGATTAATCCATTAATGGTTGACGCACTTTCGGATGATACATTAATTGAAGCGTTGTCTGCTTCATCATCAATGACAAGCACTGGCATCTGTTTGACTAATACATGTCCGTCTTGGAGGGTTTCTGCACGTGACGCAAACCAGCTTATTAACTCTTTAAGCACTGTAGTGTTTTTCTTTATAACAACAACAGTCTGCCCAGAGCGGGGATTTGTGCCTGTCACATAGCTCGAACTGGTTTTGAAGTCGCCATCCATGGCACTGTTTGTGAAATAATGTGGCATGTCAGCTGGACCATAACTACTGACACCTATTTGTTTACTTGCACGAGTATCCCAACCCAGAAAGCCTGCGTCAGTTCTTAGTTGGGTTTGCGAACGTAAATCGTTAGTTGTACCTGCAAGAATTACAATAACTTTATAGCCGTAATCAGCTGCTTTGCAAATTAAACCTGTATAATTGCTAGTCTTTCCTGATTGTACCTGTCCTACAACTAAGCCTCTCTTGTCCCAGTCTCCCTCTGACAAAGGATCCTTAAGATGATCTAATATATCGTCGGTGATGTCATCAAGTTTGTGAATTGTATCAAGTGCAAATCTTTGCTCTTTTAACAAATATTTTGTGTACCTATCCCAAAAGCGTTTTTCAACAAATCCCTTTCTATGATAAATCCATGGTTCATAATTTTCCTCCAGTGTTACATGTCTTTCCGAATCTACACTCAACTGTTTTTCCAGATAGGAGTATACATAATCAATGTTAATATCGTTTTCATTGAAAGACTTTTTACTTCTCTCAATATCTCCGATTATCTGTTCCTTGGTTATCGGTTTGATCCTATTGTTCAAAAAGGTAAGTGCATTTTGAATCAAACCTTCATTCTCAGTTCTTATCCTGTCAATCTCTCTTTTCAACTCGGCAAGTTCGATTTTGATTTCATTCGGAACTTGTCCGTCTAAAGCATATTCGTATAGTTTTTGAGCTTCTACGAAGTCGGCGTTGTCCAAAGCAATATATGCTGCGCTTCGAAAAAGTACCGATCGAGTTGGTTCAATTGATTGGTTGTACAAAGCTAAGGCAGCCTTCTTTTCATAAGTAAGGGCGACTTGAGATAGCTGACGAAATTTTTCAGTATCTCCAGTACGAAAGGCCATCAAAGCCAATTCTGAATTATCTAATGCAAGACGATGGTCTTTTTGTATTTCCTCCTTATTCATAAGCGTTTCTTAGTCCTGTTTTTACCCTGGGTTTGTTAAAATCTACAATAACTACAAATGCTGGCAGGAAGGTGCCGTCGGACTTCTCGGACTGTCTCATTTTTATTTCAAACCGTTGTTTGAGTTCTTGATCTGTTCCCTTGCGTATCCCAGAAACTTCTAATCGAACCTTATTTTGAAACAGAAACGAATCCTCCGATCCAAGCCAATAGTCAATTCCTGATCCTTTTCTCGATTTCTCAATCGCTTTCACATCAAGTTCAATGGACGCCATCAAAATGGCGATGCCATAAGCCCCTTGCTCAGTTGTAAACGGTTCGTCATTCCATGTACGCTTCATTTGGTCGTTAACAACGTAGCGGGTGATAGGATATGATTTTATATAATGTCCCTCTCCGTCTAAATTAACTGTCAAGTCGTGCCCTTGACTTTCCAAACACACCGAGGCGGCATGGGCAAAGTTCAAACCTGCTGCCGGGGTCATGAAATGATGTTGATTTGTTTCAAGTTCTTGTAAATCTATTTTGATCATATTTGGCGCAGGTATCGTTTACTTTTTTGTTCTGAAAAATGTTTAGTATTGGGCAATTATTATTTGACTAAGTAATTAGTTTCGATAGTTTATCCAAACATCCGCAATACACTAAAAAATGCGAAAGATCTTAAATAATAAGCCTGTTTGTCAATAATTCAGAACATTTTTCGAAATCTGTGTAGCCATTAATGGTGGCACCGCGTTACCGATCTGTCTAAAGGCTGCTGTTCGATTCCCATATTCTTTAACTCCTTCGAAATAATAGTTGTCAGGAAACGACTGAAGTCTTGCTGCCTCCCGAACAGAAATTGATCGATTCTGTTCGAGATCCGGATGAATATAATAATGTCCATCCTTCGCTATATGAGCAACAACCGTTTGTGAGTAATGGAGATTACCAGCAACAACTTTAAATCTGTCAAAAAAGGATACCCTATTTGCATGTGTTTTTAGTCTAGCGGGTAAATCGTTATAATTTAGTCGTTGCTCATAATCTGACCATTTTCTAACTGCAATTTCATAAATCAGCTTGTCCTGCTCTGTCTGCGGTCGCGATATATGCTGGGTCAAAATCATATCTTTCTCTCGGATCGCGGTTTCGTTTAAATACTGGCTTGGGAGATCGACATAATAATCAAATCTATCCCTTCCTTGTCCTGCAGCTATCTTCGGCAAATCATTAAAAAGGTCTTGAACATAAAAGTTTTTTGTTGACTGTTTCAAGCTTGACATCGGAAGACTTGGCTTAAAATCGTCTTTCCATCCGATAATCAAGACTCGCTTGCGGTTTTGGAGAACGCCAAAGGCTGTCGCTTCAACTTTAAACAGCTCCATGCTATACCCTTTCTTCTTGAAGAGCTTTTGCATTGCCTTTAAATACGATCCCTTATCTGCTGATAGCAAACCCATCACATTTTCAAACACAAAGAACTTGGGATTATATTTTTCTAAGTATTTAGCATACTCCACGTATAAAAAATTCCGGGGATCACCTTCCATTCCATCCTTGGATCTGGCTCTACCGACTAAAGAGTATGCCTGGCAAGGCGGACCGCCGATTACCAAATCAACCGGAGATCCACCTAGTTGTTGAGAAATTTGTTTATGAATCTGGCGATTATTTTTTTCACCTATCGGAAGGTTGATCACTCCGTCCAACTTTTCTTTTGGGACATGGCTGTATAATGTACCACGATCTATCTCTTTCTTTAAATATTGGTGATATATATCAAGCTTGCCTTCGTCTTTTAAATGATGGTATGCTGTTCTCGTCTTTAATGTAAAACAAGCGGCGGCATCAATTTCCACATGTGCAACCGGAGTAAATCCTGATGCGATGAATCCTTCTGAAAGTCCTCCAGCGCCCGCAAATAAATCTATAAAGTTCATGAATAAGTCAATCTACGATTTTCCCAGGCAATTTAGCAAGAGTTTCTTGAACTTTGTTAGGTTTTAAGTCACACTCCCAAATAATTATTATTTTCCAGCCTGCTTCAGTCAGTTGTGTGAGACCCCTCAAATCATTAATAATATTTTTACTGATCTTTTCCAACCACCATTCTCTTCGTGTTTTTGGGACTACGTAATATCTACACCCAGCGTGTCCATGCCAGAAACAACCGTGCACAAATATCACAGTTTTGAATTTAGGTAAAACGATGTCCGGCTTTCCTGGGAGGTTCTTCACATGTAAGCGGTATCGAAATCCTGATTTATGCAAAAACGCACGCACCTGGATTTCGGGCTTAGTATTTTTGCCCTTAATCCTGCTCATATTATAGCTGCGAACTTCGCTTGAATGAACATCCGACATATTAGGTATCAAGTTATTTACTAAATTAAATGAATAACCATAAAAGAAGTATAAGGTTGATTTGGACACTATTTGAATTTCCACATACTGATACTTTTTTTCCAAGACATTGAAGTATCGGATCCTAAAAGTAGCCTGAAGAAGAAGCGGAAAAATATTTAGGTTTACAAAGTCTCCAACTGTCTTTTTTGCAATTCTGCAAGGTAAAGAACTCCTATGCGGAAATAATGCATGCCAGATTAGTCGTTATAAACAATTGAAAATGATGATAATACTTTTGAAAAACCTGCGTTAATACAGAAAATGAAATAAGGATATTTTTTTCAACTAACTGCCAAATGATTGATTACTCAAAGTATGCCACAGCCTCTGCAGAGCCAGAGGCATCTTCCATGATTGAAACCTTCCGGGCAATAGGTTACAGTATTCAAGCTGCAATAGCTGACATAGTCGACAATTCCATCTCGGCAGATGCTAAAAATATCTGGGTTGATTTTGACTGGAAAGGAGCTGACACCTGGATTTCTATAAAAGATGACGGCACCGGCATGAATAATGAGGATTTAATTCAAGCATTACGGCCTGGAAGCAGAAACCCCAAAGACGAACGTAGCAAGAAGGATCTTGGCCGTTTTGGGTTAGGTCTGAAGACTGCGTCGTTTTCCCAATGCCGGGTACTTTCAGTAATATCTAAAACGGGAGGGGAACGAGAGATATGCTGGACCTGGGATCTTGACTACGTGAACCAGGAGAGAAAATGGGAATTGATCAGTTTCACACCTCGTCAATTTGAAAATAGCTTTCAACGTAAACAATCCGGGACCATAGTCGTTTGGAACAATCTAGACCGACTCGTAAAAAACTTAAACGAAGATGATCAGTCCGCCTTTGCTAAGTTCCTTCAAATAATGGAACAAGTGAAGCGGCATCTCGCAATGGTTTTCCACAGATTTATCGAAAACAATAAGATCAAGATCTTCTTTCAGAAAAGAGAAACTTCTGCATGGGATCCTTTCATGGCAAATGATGCTGCGACTCAAAAGTTTCCCGAAGAGCCAGTTCTCCATAAAAGCGTCAGAATGAGGGGATTCGTCCTTCCACATAAATCGAAATTGACAGAACAGGAATTTCGGGAAGGTGAGGGACCTGGGGGCTGGAATGAACAGCAAGGCTTTTATATATATCGCAACGAGCGCTTACTTGTAGCCGGGGAATGGCTTGGTATGTATCGGAAAGAGGAACACTATAAACTTGCGAGAATTAAAGTGGATTTACCTAATAACATGGACGCTGAATGGCAAATAGATATTAAAAAATCTGTTGCACGCCCACCTCTGGAATTGAGGGATCAAATGAAAGCTTACGCAGGTAAAATCCGATCACATGCAGTGGAAGTTTACAGACATAAAGGAAAAGTATTACAACGAAAGTATGGTTCAGTTGATTTTCATTGTTTCTGGCTGGAAAAATTGAGACACGGCAAAAGGTTCTATGAAATCAACAGGGAGCATCCACTCATCCAGAATTTTATCAATTCGGGAAGCGTTAGAAAGGTTGATCTTCATCAACTACTTCGTTTCATAGAAGAAACGGTACCTGTACCGCTCATTACAATCAAAGAAAGCGAACAGCCCGAACTTCAGGGTCAACCATTTGAAGAATCTGATCATCAACCAGTAATTCTTGCGATGAAAAAGATGTATTCAAACTTAATTGAAAACGGAAAAGGCTCCGAACAGGCTAAATCCATTATTCTAAATATAGAACCGTTCAACCTGTTCCCTGAATTTGTTGAACACCTCAAATGATATTGTAATGCAAAATGCTATCAGAACAGCGCGTACTCTTCTGCCTTCAAACGGCTCCATTACTCAGTCGCAGATAGACGACGCAGTTGACATCATTCTTAACATTCCTTTATATTCACACGTTGATAAAAATTCACTGATCAAAGAAATTCAGTCAATTTATAATGTGCGGGTGGACGAATTTAGAATTATTGAAGGCAAGGATAGGAGGCTTCCGTGGATTAATGATAGGAAATCTCAGATTTGGCAGGTCGGGAAACCAACTTTTTGGGGTCGGTACAGAGATTATCTTGAGGTCGAAAAAAATTTTCCTCCTGACGTTTTGAACAAACTTGACAGGTTGACAGATAGGGTACTCGACGGATTATTTGATCCAATAAAAAATGTCATTATCGATAAACGTGGACTTGTTGTGGGTCAGGTCCAATCCGGTAAAACTTCAAATTACACTGGAGTAATTTGCAAAGCCGCCGATGCCGGATTTAAGTTCATAATCGTATTAGCAGGTATACATAACAATCTTCGGAGCCAGACCCAGCTACGGGTCGATGAGGGGTTTCTCGGCTTTGATACTCAACATCAGCGGGCTTTTAATCAAAATAATCGTTGGCTTGGTGTTGGCAAAATCGATCAGAGTATAATCGCACATTCACTGACATCCAGTCTGGATAGAGGCGATTTTAGTTCAGGTGCAGCGAATGGCCTAGGGATTAATTTTAATACCAATGAGCCTATAATAGCGGTTGTAAAGAAAAACGCTGGCGTATTAAATCGCTTGTATCAATGGCTTTCCGCTCAGGCGAGTGAAATGCCTGATGGTAGAAAGGTAATTAGTAATAAATCGCTATTATTAATCGATGATGAAGCTGACAACGCTTCCATAAACACAAGACCGGAGAACGACAAAGCCACGCGCATAAATCAATTGATTAGAGATATATTGAGGCGTTTTGACAAAAGTGCTTATGTTGGTTACACTGCAACACCATTTGCTAACCTCTTCATTGATAAAGATATTGACGATCTCTTTCCTAAGGATTTTATAGTTAATCTTCCATCACCCTCGAATTATATAGGTCCGGAAAAAGTTTTTGGCTTTGAACCTGTACGCGAGGATTCGGTAGCCACCGGAGTTTTACCCATTTTGCATCAGATCAGTGATAGTGAAACATTCGATGAGGAACTATTAGGCGACCCTCCAGCATCGTTGAAAAAGGCTGTGAAATGCTTTATACTTACTTGTGCAATTAGAAGATTAAGGGGTCAAGGTAACTACCATAACTCAATGCTTGTGCACATTTCGCGATTAATTTCAGTGCAACGCCAGATTAAAGAACTAGTGGAAGGCGTTTTTGATTTCTACCGCCGTGGGATAGAAATGAATATGGAAGCAATCATTGAAGAATTAAGAATCGTTTTCGAAGTAGACTCCAGCGGATATGATTCATATGTTACTACATCGTCTGAAATAGTCAATGATTCTTTATCTACAATTGATAGCCAAATCCAAGTCCATGACTGGAGTGATGTGCTAGTCCATCTAAATGATGCAGCTTCAAGGATCACCGTAAGAGAAATTAACGGAGGTTCAGCAGATGCTTTGAACTATTTTGACAATCCGAACGGACTATCAGTAATTGCAATTGGCGGTGATAAATTATCGCGTGGCTTAACGTTGGAGGGTTTGTCAGTCAGTTATTATTTGCGAGCTTCAAAAATGTATGACACGTTAATGCAAATGGGTAGGTGGTTTGGATACCGACCGGGTTATGTGGATCTATGCCGCTTATTCATAAGTCGTGAGTTGAACGAATGGTTCTGTCATATAACTTTGGCCTCCCAGCAACTGCGAGAGGAATTTGATTACATGGCTGATGTAGCTGCAAGTACTCCCGATAAATATGCTTTGCGAGTAAGAACACATCCGGGTGTGCTTCAAATTTCCGCATCAAACAAAATTAGAAGAGCTGTAGAAGTTCGGGTGTCATGGTCTGGTCGATTAATCGAGTCTTATGAACTCAGCAAAAATATCGATATAAGGCAGAGAAACTATGGTGCAGCTGCGAGACTAATAGAAAACATGAATGCAGTCCACGAAAAAATCGGTCCAAATTACCTTTACAGAGATGTGCCGTTGACTAATATTAAATCTTTCCTTCAGGCATTTCGGACGGATGACAATCTTAAATCCGCTTCAACTACCAACATTTTGCGTTTTGTTGAATTGAATGAGCATTATCATGAAATGCAGAAATGGCGCGTCGGGGTTATTTCAAAAGAAAGAGGGGGAGTGAAACATCAATTTGCGGGATTAGACATTAAGCTGATATTGAGGAGGCAAGACGCAAAATCGAATTCACAGGTCTATTTCATCAGGAAGTCACATATTATAAGTCCGGGCGATGAATTTATAGATCTTACAAGCGAAGAGTTACAAACTGCTCTGAAACAAACAGCAGATCATTGGCGAGAAAGCGGTAAGACCGGAATGCCCGATTATCCAAGCGGTGAAATTGTAAGAAATACTGTGCGCAAGCCTGATAAACCGTTGCTGTTAATTTATTGTCTCGATCCTACAGGAGCTAAGCTCGAAGACGATTTGCCAATAATAGGTTACGCAATAAGCTTTCCTGGTAATGATAGAGATGATGCAGTAAGCTTCGCAGTACATGAACAGTTATTGAACGAATTTGATCAGCAGGATGATCTGGATTTAACCTTGCAAGAAGATGATGAAGATTATTGAAATTTGGGATGCTCTTGAAGCTGACTGGACATTTGATACAGGTCTTTTACTCAGGCGCTATTCTGCTCAGATTTTGCCAGATGTTTACGTTGCGCTAAGTCAGACCGAAGGGAAAAGATCCTTAGCTATTAAGCTTGAAGCGAATCAGGCGGTTAACCTCTCCAGATATAGCAATTTGAGAGATATCACTGTAACGGTTACTGCGGATAGAAAGGAAAAGAATCTGAACTATCTGATGATAACGCTTGCCACCAGCGAACATCACGACGTTTTCGCCACATTATGTGAGGATTTAATCAAAGGGATTGAAAGTTTGCCTGATGAAGAAAAACTTGTCAAAGAATTGTTGAACCGGTTCGAAAAATGGAAATCTCTATTTGAACGCTCGTTTTCAGAAGGATTGTCACCAGAAGAGCAGCGTGGCTTATATGGTGAACTTTATTTTCTGCGTAGCTGGCTGCGTATTTCGGAAGATTATTGTCATTGTATCGAGGCGTGGACTGGCCCCGAACTGGAATTGCGGGACTTCCAGATTGGCAGTGTCGGGATCGAAGTTAAATCGACTCAAGGAAACAATCATCAGAAAATTCATATCAGCAATGAACGTCAGCTAGATACTTCCAAGCTCGAAAAGTTGATTTTGTGCCATATCTCACTGGAATCGCAAAACGAGAACGGCGAAAATCTAAATGGAATAGTTGAATCAATCCTGCAGCTACTTTCCGTTGATTCATTGGCATATTCACATCTTAAAACAAAACTGCTACACGCCGGTTATTTTGCGCATCACTCACCGTTGTATGATAAGCGCGGGTATCAAATAAGGACTAATAACTATTACAATGTACGTGAAAACTTTCCCCGAATTGAAGAGAGCAATCTGCCTCCAGGTGTTGGAGACGTTAAGTATACGATCATAGTCAGTGATTATTCACATCTCATAATTCCCGAAACAACAGTTTTTAATCTAATAAGCAAAAATGGCAACCGCCCTTGATAACCTTCAATTAAGTAAGTTTTACGAGAACATAAACCAGGACATTCGTTCGCAACAAGTGACGAATGAAGAAGGTGGAACGCTCGAACAACTGTTTTCCGATTTTGCTTCAACTTTACTGGCGGAATCAGGCGAAACAGAAAATGTGCGTGTTGCATATGATGAAAAGGTACTGAAATCGGGAGTGCAGCATAAGATAAATGCGTATGCCGTAGCAGATAACTATGAGACCCTGGATTTAATAATCTGCATTTACAATGGCACTAAAGAGATATCGACTATTTCAAAATCCGAAGTTGACAAAGCTGCCAAGAGGGTATCAAATTTCTTCAAAAACGCCATGTATAAAGACTACGTCAACGAGATCGAAGAATCTTCTGAAATTTTTCAACTTGCTCACGCACTCGCAGAATCAAAAGATATAAAAGAAACGTTGGTCCGGGTAAATGCAATTATTATTTCTGATGGAACATATGCAGGAGAGGCGCCAGCAAATCAAACAATATCCGGTTACCCGGTTTTTTTTAAGGTTGTTGATATCAATTATTTGTATAATATTTCTGAAAAATCTCATATACCCATTGAGATAAATTTCAAGGGTGATGGATTTAAGATACCTTGTATCGCAGCACCTTCATCCAATGAAGAGTATCAGTCTTATCTCGCAATCATTCCCGGCGACGCATTAGTTAACATCTACGAACGTTTTGGCTCGAGGCTTCTCGAACAAAACGTGCGATCGTTCTTACAATTCAGCGGTAAGGTTAATTCCGGGATACGAAAAACCATTCTAACTGAGCCGCATATGTTTTTGGCTTTCAACAATGGAATTGCGGCTACTGCAGAATCCGTAAAGTTGGAGAAATCGGGTGATGGAAATGGAATGCTAATAACAGAAGTTAATGACCTGCAGATTGTAAATGGTGGACAAACGACCGCATCCATCTATCATACCTGGAAAAAAGACAAAAAGGAAGTTTCTAATATTCATGTGCAGGTTAAGTTGAATGTTATTAAGAACAAGGAAAATTTCAACAATATTGTAAGTCAGATTTCAGAGTACGCTAATACCCAGAATAAGGTTTCTGTATCTGATTTAAGCTCAAATCGACCATATCACATTGATCTCGAGAAGATTTCCAGAAACGTCTGGGCTTCACCTACTGAAGGTCAAACCATTCAAACACGTTGGTTTTACGAACGTGCCCGGGGTCAGTATAAAAATGCCAGGATAAAAGAAGGGTTCACAAAGTCAAGACAGAAAGCATTTGATCTGAAGAATCCAAAGAGTCAAATGTTCTCCAAGGAAGATCTTGCAAAATATGTGAATTCCTACGAAGAAAAGATGGATGGAAAGAAAACTGTTATTGGACCTCATTTTGTAGTCCGTGGAAATCAGAAAAACTATGTTCAATTTATGAATCATAATCTGCCGAAAGCGGTAGACAGTATTTATTTTGAAGATACTTTGGCCAAAGCTATTTTATTTCGCACTGCCGAGAAAACTTATGGAGTTAAACCACATTCAATCGGGGACATGAGGTATATAACGGTCCCTTATTCAATTTCATATTTAACGTACTCGCTGAAAGCGCCGCTCGATTTATACAAAATCTGGAAGGCTCAGTCTGTGTCCCCGGAATTAAAAGATCTCTTGTATAGCTTGATGAAACAAGTTGAAAACTTCATTAAAAGTAATGCGCCTGGATCTCTTTATAGCGAATGGGCAAAGAAAGAGGAATGCTGGCTTGAAGTCAGAAAACATAAGTTTCCCCTAGACCTGGATACTATTGCAGGAGATCTCGAAAATCGGAAAAGTTTGAACTCAAGAAAAAAATTAACGGAGGAAGATTCGGTTAAGAGTCAGATAGCGTCAGACTTGAGCAAGATAAAATCTATACCTGTAGAGGTATGGCATAAAATCGAGGATTGGGGCAAAGCAACAGGGCATCTGTCCGTTCAACTGCAGAATGTCGCGTGGAATCTTCCTGCCAGAATAAGGAATAATAGTGCTATTTCAGATTATGAAAGGGGGTCGGGCATTAAGATCATAGAAACAATTATTGACAACGCTCCTGAAATACTCCTGGAGATAGAGGAAAGCACTAGCAAAGTTCCAGCGAAAAGTAAGAATAAATAGGAAAAATAAATTTCCTGTTCCGGCGTTTCTACTTTTTATCCTAATTTATCTACCATGGCTGAATTCCTGACCACTAAAAGGATTTCTGAAGAATTAAAAGATATAATAGACCATGCAAAGAATAAATTAATATTGATTTCTCCATATTTGAGATTGTCTTATCCCAATTATGAAAAACTTCAGCAGGCTTCTTCGAGAAATGTGTCTATCAAATTTCTGTATGGTAAGGAGAAACTCAGAGCGTATGACCGTAAGCTACTAAGTAATGTCGTGGGGTTAGAACTATTTTTTCTTAAGGATCTACATACGAAATGTTATTTCAATGAATCGAAGATGCTCATTACATCAATGAATTTGATAGAGTATTCAGAGAGTCACAATCGGGAGATGGGTATTTTATTAGATAGGGCATCTGATGGAAATTTATTTGAACCGGCTTTGAGTGAGGCATACTCGATTTTTTTGTCAGCCAAACCTGACCCATTGACTGCTGAATTGACGATACCTTCAACTTCTTTAAGTACGTCACCTAGCAAGCCAATAAAGCTGCCAGTATTTTCAAGGAAAATCACTCTCTTTACACACGGCCATTGTATTCGATGCAGCACAGAAATTTCACATGACCTTAACCGCCCTTATTGTAAAAAGTGTTATTATCTTTGGAATGATAGTCGAAGACAATACCTTCCTGAACGTTTCTGTCACAGCTGCGGCGAGGCGCGAACAACAACAATGAACAAGCCAGATTGTTCTGAATGTTACACCTCCAATACAGAATCCGAGGCCCATAATTTCTAAACACGGGTTTTGTTTGCATGTGTATTGTTAAATTGCCAATTTTTGCACTCATTCTCCAACCTTCATCAAATGCTGTATGGACAATAAATCATTCCATTTGTTGAAGTATTAAGGCAACAACTGGAAAATTAAAACTAGTATGTGAATTGATTCAGGTAAGATCGAATTTGACAATTACGCTCTGATACACAGAATAACTTATTCTCTATCCCATTGTTCTACTTTTATCAATTTCGTGTTTTCCTCTTGAAAAGAGATATCGTTGAAAACTTCTGCATTTACCAAAATATAGTTTAGATTTCCAGAAAGCCATTTCTGAGTAGTGGTTCTAAATTTTATTTTGAAGAAGCTGGAAGCAACATTAAAAGCTTCACCTTCTTTTCCATTAATTGTAAAATCACCAGCTCCCTTCACATGTTTATTTCCTAATCTTATTGTGCAACGCGATTTTTTAGGTTCTAATCCTGATTCGATCAGTTGTATAACTCCATTAATAATAACCAGGTCAGTCGCAATTCTGTTTGCAGCTTCGAAGACGGTCAAGCGATAATATGGCCCAATTTGGTAGTGATTGTCAGGGTCTACTCTTTTGAAATACCGAATCATACTTACGGCATCACCCGAAACAGGTGGTTTAGGAAACGGGAAAGTATTGAGGAGAGCCCAATACTTTTTCTTAAGGATATGTAATTGTGCTAATTGAATATCATCGGTTTCTGCGCTGGCAAAAGGGTTTGAGAGATTTTCCAGTATAAACTCTCCTGGAGCTGTTTTCGTAAATCGCAATCGCGACGAAGCTTGGATTGAATTGGTGCTGATAACACTTTTTCCAATATGCAGAAGATCGGATCGACCAATGCGACTGGTGTAATTCAATTGATGACGTTTACCGCCAATTGTGATAGCGACCTTGTTCAAATTTGTAAAAAACGGTTTTGCGTGAATCGTGATTCTGAGAATTCCTTTTCCGATGTCAGCATGTGTAATTGTATTGCCTTTATCTGGCAAATCAAAGTAATTTGTCATTATATTTATAAATTCAATCTAATATATGAAATAATTCATCCTATAAAATAAGATTTAGCAGCAGATTTAACGGTATAGTATAGTCGCAGGTGCTTTAACTAACCTAAAAGCATCTTTTTAAAATTTTTAATTAGGTGAATGTGTTTTTGAAAAACCTTAAAATTTCGGTATGCCCAACGATTTTGATGCTATAAAAAATGCATTGCTTCAATTTAGAGATGAGCGTAATTGGGAACAATTTCATGACGCGAAAAACCTGGCAATTGCGTTATCTATTGAGGCATCTGAATTAAATCAATTGTTTCTCTGGAAAAAGGATGCAGAAATAGCGGAGGTTAAAATAGACCGGCTAAAGGAAGAGCTGGCGGACGTTTTCGCTTATGCCTTTTTACTGGCGATTAAATATGATTTCAATGTGAAGGAAATTGTGCTCGAAAAAATTCTAAAAAATGAAGAAAAATATCCTGTAGGTAAAGCAAAAGGAAAATCTGCCAAATACGATGAGTTATAATTGAAAATGATTGTTAATGATTGTATATAATGCTACCAAAGCTCAGTTTAATGAGGATGTATTTGACGATATTATAGACAAGAAAATTCTTGGATTTTTTAAAGATAAACTAGGACGGACGACTTCTAAAAATGAAATTTCTTCTTGGCGAAATTCTCTGAGTTACATGTCTCAGGTTCTTCAGGATCCGGAAATTCCAAGAGATTGTGGGGTTGCTCTTGAATATCAAATACCTCAATCAGGCAAGCGGCTTGATTTTATTTTAACTGGTACCGGTGAAAACAACAAGGAATATGCCGTTCTTATTGAGCTAAAGCAATGGGAAACGTCCCGCCTCTCGACAAAAGATGCGATTGTGTATTCATTTGTTGGAGGCAATGAACGAGAGATGGTGCATCCTTCATACCAAGCCTGGTCTTATGCGGATTTGTTACAAAATTTCAACGAAACTGTTGAGAAAGATCGGATCTCGTTAACTCCCTGCGCCTATCTTCATAATTATCACGCCGATAATGTAATCACAAATGAACATTATAAATATTATTTAGACAAGGCGCCTGTCTTTCTTCGTGGAGAAGGGATGAAGCTACGGACGTTCATCAAAAAGCATATACGGTTTGGTGACAAAGGGACAATCCTCTACAAGATTGAGAACGGCCGGATTCGCCCTTCAAAAATGCTTGCAGACAGCATGGTTAATATGCTTAAAGGAAAGCAGGAATTTGTAATGATAGACGACCAAAAGGTCGTTTTTGAGGCGGCCATGCAGATGGTTTCCGACGCAAGAGCCGACAAGAAAAAAGTTCTGATTGTGCAAGGAGGGCCAGGTACCGGGAAGTCAGTTGTAGCCATTAACCTCCTCGTTGAAATTACTAAGAGAAAAATGTTAGTACAATATGTGTCCAAGAACGCAGCCCCCCGGGCAGTATACTTACATAAACTTACAGAAACACGATTGAAAGGAGGGGCCTCAAATCTTTTCAAAGGCTCGGGTTCTTTCATGGATACTTCTACAAATGAATTTCAAGCTTTAATAATTGATGAAGCACATCGTTTAAATGAAAAATCTGGTTTATTTGGTAATCTCGGCGAGAATCAGGTCAAAGAAATAATTAATTCGGCTTTGTGTTCTGTTTTTTTCTTAGACGAAGATCAAAGGGTAACACTAAAAGATATTGGCTCAATAGATGAGATAAAAAAGTGGGCTGCACATTTTGATGCGGAAGTTGTGGAAGTTGAATTAAGTTCTCAGTTTAGATGTAACGGGTCCGATGGTTATTTGGCTTGGCTTGATCATACATTGCAAATCCGGGATACTGCCAATACCACGCTTGAAGGCCTTAATTATGAAATGAAGATATTTGATTCCCCTACCGATCTAAAGGATGCCATCGAAAAGAAAAACGCTCTAAATAATAAAGCGCGTTTGGTTGCTGGTTATTGTTGGAAGTGGAATAGTAAAAATAACGGATCTGAATACGATATCATCTTTGATCGAAACGGATTTAAAATGAGGTGGAATTTGTCTTCTGACGGAAGTCTTTGGATTATAAGTAAAGAGTCGGTTAATGAGGTGGGATGTATTCATACTTGTCAAGGTCTGGAGGTGGATTATATCGGTGTAATTATTGGTCCAGATCTTTTGATGAAAGATGGTAAACTTGTAACGAACCCTCATGCTCGTGCAAGTAGTGATAAAAGTGTCTTTGGTTACAAGAAGCTGTTGAAGGAATCGCCTGAAGAAACTAAAGTCAAACTAGACTTAATAATAAAAAATACGTATCGAACTCTGATGACAAGGGGTATGAAAGGGTGCTATATTTATTGCGTGGATAAACAACTCGAAACATATTTTAGAAGTCGATTTTAAGATATTATGACACATTTTCCGCGGAGTTTTATCAATTGGATAAGAGCTACAGGCTTTGCCTTCAAGTTCAAAAGCTATCAAAAATATATCTAATTGATTATGAGTGCATAATATATTTGCTGTCCGCTAGTCATATTTAGCATTCAGCTGTTTTGACCTGACTGAGACGTTGACCTATGCTAGTTTTTTACACGGTTGAAGAATTCAGGAGCATTATTGAAGGCAAAAATCCGATAAAACTTCATTTTTCGTTAATTTGTCTAACAACTTTAGCCAATGGAAAAACGAAATTTGAAAACAGATTTTGATTCATTGAAAGATGACATTTTTTTGATTTTAACAAGAAACGCTTTCGATAGTAATTTCAAAGTTTCCACTCTCGACCAACAAAGAGAGATCGGACTTCTTAAACAAACCATGAACAATGAAAGATTTTTCTTTGTTGTGAACTTGATGGATTTTGAGCTGGAAGAAATTAACGGAGTTAGCAGATACCTTGGATATTCAGAGAGAGATTTCACTTTTAAAAGATATTGGAATGGTGTTATTCACCCGGGGAAAGAAGCGTTAAAATTACTTGCCCGTCAAATGTATGAGATCTTATGCAGTGGTCAATACCCATTAGAATTTATGGTTCAAAGATTTACTTCTATGGTTCCTTTGAAACACTCTAATGGACATTACATCCTAACTAAAAAAACGTCTTCAGTATTTCAATACTCCAGCGATAATAGATTATTATCCTATATAGATGAATTTACTATCATCGGCGATTACAATGGGGAGCCACTTAATCCCAGAATGTGGTTTGATTACAATGAAAAAGATTCGACGCTCAAAAAACAGATGCTAAGTAATATTATGAAAGATTTTGAAGGAATGAAGATATTTGCAGCTAAAGAATTTCAAATAGCTCGTAAGATAGCTTATAACCCCAATATTACACCAGCAGAACTGGCACAAGAGTTTGAATTACAACCAAGTTCGATAAATACTTATTACAAAAGATTTCTAGAAAAAGCTAGAGATTATTTTCAAATGGAATTCGAAAGCATGTCAGATGCTGCTAAATACCTACGACGAGAATGTATTTTATAATTTATTATCAAGATTACAAGTTATTTGTCCCTGCCAGGGACAAGTTTTCTTTTTGATCGTTTCTATTTTTGAATCATAAAATTAAATTTATGAAACCGATCAAATCAATTATCCCAATCACGCTAACATTCTTAGGTATACTTTTTTTAACTTCAGCTATTGCGCAAGTTATTTCGGGAAAAGGATCCTACTCTGGAGCTCCAGGGTTCGAAAGAGGTTATCAAGCAACAACCTATTGCGGAAACTGGCCAGAAAGCTGGATACGCGGCTCCGCTTTCCTTGATAAAAATACCGGAGTTCTTACGATCAGAGTAGGGTTGGAAACAGATGCACTCTTTGCAGGCCCTTCCTGTCAGGTATTAGTCTATATTACTGATGCCAACGGAAATTTACTTGCCCAGGTTGCCACGGCTTCCGTCGGCCGTGGTGGAAAAGCACCTGGAAGAGCTGAGCGTACTGACGTTCAGGCCAGCATGCACTTGAGTCCTAGTATCGTGAGTAACGCCTCATATATCAGGGTCGAGCCGAAATTTTTGGGTTTTGTAGACCGATGGTTCAATGTACCACTCCAAGACGTGTATGATACCGCTGGCAATCTTATCACAGCAGCAATGTTCTTTTTCTAAACATGTTATTGAAGCAACTTAAATTTGTGAGATCTAACAATATAGTTTGCTTGCTCTGTTCACTTGGTAGATCATAGCCAAGTAAAACTTCTCAAATCTTCAATAATTTATTTGAACCTGTCAACTTGGGGAGCAATCATAAATAAGGGTTTCAGAAAGAAACCTTTATTTATGATTGAAACGGCTGAAATACATTGCACCTTCAAATATTTCCGCAAGAATAAATATCTGTAGAGAAGATGATTGCAGGCGAAGGAGTTGAAATGACGCTTTCTTAACATCCGTTATTCAATAAAAGAATTATTTCATACCCACGACCTATACCACCTGTTATCCTTAATGGGTCATAGGTTCATGCATAAATAGTGGTTCCACATGATAGTTTTTTTTAATACACTCTTTTTTATTTCTTGTATCTTTTCGGGTAGCCTATAGACTTCACCACTTAAGGTAGTTATGATCAATGGCAGACTATAATTGTACCGGAGAAAAGAAAAAATATACCGGATATATATTCTTTGCTGACCATCCAGTTTAAAAAGCCTTTTAAGGTGGATTTCAGGGTTTATGATGATGGGGTTGCCTATAGGATATCCACTTCATTCAATGATTCAATAACTATTATTAATGAGCTGGCAGAGTTCAATTTTCCAAGTAATGCTTCAGCCAGGTTTCCCACGGTTAAAAAACGACCAGATGTTGATATTTTTCATACCGGGTTTGAAGAAGAATATCCACTCATAAGGTTGGATAGTATCCAAAATGGAGTATTGGGTTATTCACCTGTGCTTGTATCACTACAAACAGGTCCTAAGATCGCTATCACCGAATCTGATCTTTATGATTATCCCGGAATCTTTTTAGGTGGAACGGGTACCGGCAAACTCAAAGGAGTTATTGCAGGTTATCCCCTGGAAGAACGAAAAACGAACGAGCTCTATTGGGAAATGCTTGTAGTAAAACGTGCGCATTTATTGCAAGAACTTCAGGAAAACGCAGCTTTCCCTGGCGTGGTTTGATCTTTGCGCTTGAAGACAGGTCACTTCCAGAGAACGACCTGGCGTATCGCTTGGGTGCACCCGCAATCGCAGGTGATTTTTCTTGGGTAAAACCCGGAAATATTACCCGATGAATGGATAATTGATATCAATCTTTTTGATGTACCCTTCAAAGCATGGCTCAATATTGCTTCCTACAAATATTATATTGATTTTGCAAAACGATTTGGATTTGAACGTATCATGATGGATGCTGGGTGGAGCGATAATAATGACCTGTTCAAAATAAATCCAGCCATAAGTATGGACACGCTTGTGGCTTATGCAAAGGAAAAAGGAGTTAAAATAGCTATGTGGACGCTGGCATTGACGCTCGACCGGCAATTAGACAGCGCACTCGACCAATTCAACAAATGGGGAGTTGATTTTACAATGACCGATTTTATGAACCGGGATGATCAGAAAATGGTAAATTTTTATCACCGGATCGCAAAAGCATGCGCAGATCACATGATCATGATCATGTATCATGGAGCATTTCCACCAAAAGGATTCAACAGAACATATCCAAATGCCGTAACCAGGGAAGGAGTGCTGGGATCGGAATTTAATATATGGAGCAATAGGGTTACTCCCGGACACGATGTTACGGTTGCATACACGAGAATGCTTGTGGGGCTCACTTGACTATGAACCAGGCCTGCTGAACAATGCAACAGAAAAAGGGTACAAGACCGGTTGCTGGTGTTGTTACCAGTCCCGGTACACGTTGCCACCAGTTATCCATGTTCGTGGTGTATGACAGTACCATGCAGTTTTTCTCGGGTAACCCCTCGCAAGGATTAAAAGAATCCGATTTCATGGAGCTTATCCGCAATATTCCAACGACCTGGGATGAAACAATTATCCTCGATGGAAAGGTGGGAGAATATATTGTAACAGTCAGGAAAAAAGATAATGATTTGTTCATTGCTTCGATGACCGACTGGTCGCCCCGCGATATAAAAACCAAACTGGATTTTCTTGATGATGGAAACTATAGTGCTACGATCTGCAAGGATGGCGTTAACGCAGACCAGTATGCGGCAGACTGTGATTTAAAGAAAAATATACCGGTAAAAAAAGGTGAAGAATTAAATATTCATCTTGCCCCCGGTGGCGGGTTCCTGATCTGGATCGACAAACAATAATGTTGAAGAAGGAATTCTGTTGCCATATTTGTTATGGTTTGTAAATAAGCGCTTCGTTTCTCTCAACAACTTTCCCTGATTTGTATAATATAGTTTCGCACACTAGTTTCACTGCTACTTCAACTCGGTTAACCTGTTTGTCTAAAACAATGGTAGATCATTGACGTAGAAAACTCCTAACATAGTAATGCTTTGTAATCGGTAATTATAGGTACACCAAGATGAACAATGGACAGATGAGTTTGCTAACAGCAATGAATATTCTTGATCACTGCAAAAAAATTAACCCTAGCGCCGATACTATATTTATAGTAAAAACAGGGACAACGCTGATTAAAAGATTTTGGGCATTATTGTCTTTGATGGAGCGAAAGATGTTTGCAAAACTGTTAAACGGCACTACTGTGAGAAAGGAATTGCATGCATACGAGTCAAAGATGAGAGAGGTTGATCCGAGAAAGTTTCGGAAAGGTCAATTCATTAAAATAATTTTGTTCTTTCAAGAGGAGTATGCTGGAAATATCGTGATCGATAAGGTGCTGAGGATGTACTAAAAAAACGGTGGACCAGTTTGTTGCCGGTTGGCATAACAAATGTTGTTGGCGATTTTGAAGCAGGCTCTACTGTGGCCATTTTGAATCAGCAACACAAATTAATGGTATGGGGGTTGTGGAATATTCTTCTTTGATTCTCACAGAAATAAAAGGGTTAGGATCGAGCGCTTTCCAAGAGCGCATCGGATATTTTCAAAAAAGTTCCGCTGTGAAATCTGATTATATAATTAAAGCAGGCAAATATTGGGATTTTGCCAAATGGTTGTATAGAAGATGAAACGGTCGTATCAGACTTAGCAGGCGATTTTTGTCGTTAAGAGGTATCGGTAGACGGTATTTTTTGCGTTTCTGTGAAATGGTATTGTCTTACGTTTCAGTGTTAATTGTCTCGTTGCCATGTGGTCCGAATGATTTGAATTCATCAGTCTGGGCCATTTAATAAGCTGTTACAATATCCAAAAAAGCGATATACTCTGTACAATCAATTAAGTCGACAATCCTGGTTTTATCATTCACTAGCTGGGAAATTATGTATATTGGCTTTTCTTCTTTTCCACTTATCCCTCTAGTGAGTTTTTTGCATTGTTCAGTGTAATAGTCTTCAAGTTCATTTTCAAGAATAAAAATTCCCAATGCTTTATATTTATCTAGAAGGGCTTTAATTTCTTTATGATGTAAAGTATCAATCTGATTTAACTTCTTAACCTTAAAAGGTTCTTTTAGCTTGCTCCTTAATTCCTTCTCATCTATAGTATATCCCTCCTTGTTCAAAAAAGTCTGAAAATTCGCAATCTCCTCCAGTATTTTTCTCTTAAGTTCTATATCAGGTAATCCGAGTTTACTTTTCAAGGCATTTAACTCATTTACATTTTCTTGTTTTGCTTTTAAGTGGGTTAGAAATTCATTGAACTTTCTTAAAAAAAAATCGAAATCTGCTAAGACATAGGATTTGATTTTCAATTCATTTAATTTTTTATAGTATTTCCAAAACTCTGTTTTTCCACCAACCGAAACCACCGACATATTTTTATCATTTAACCAATTAATTCCAAGTTCAGGTTTCAATATAGTTCCATAGTATTTAGAAATTGATTCGAGTATGTATTTGTCACCGCCTTCAACCAAGATAACCTTATCAGCAAAAAACATTTCTGAATTTTGGATCTTTACTAGTATCTGTTTCTCTTTACTATCCGAAAAATTTGTATTTGTTGCAGTAGTACCGACTTCATTTTCTTTTTTTACGAGTATAATATTCAAATGTTCATGGGGGGCGGTAATAAATTCTGGCGAGTGCGTAGTTATTATGACTTGATTTTTATCTTTTTCCAAAAAATCATCTAGTCTATTTGAGATCACCCTTCTTGCCTGTGGATGTAAGTAAACTTCAGGTTCTTCGATGGTTAACAATGAGCAAGAACTGTGAGCGACGTTTCTTGTATAGTAATGAAACAGACCTATGATGACTGCACTTTGAATGCCTGATCCCTTATCTTGTAGCAAACTATTGAATCCGTCATCAACATATATGAGTGCGCTCTTGTAAACATCAATTTTTGTTTCAGGATTAAACTGAAATGAAATTATTGTATCTGGGAAAGCTATTTTAACTTGATTATTATTAATTTCTTCTTTTAAATTTTGGAAGACTCCGTCAGATGCACTTTTTAAACTACCGAAGGCAGCATTTAAGTTAGGATCATCTGTGTTGATATATCTTCTTAATAATTTACCAAACCAAGTCCATTGATTTATTCTAAGTTCATTTGAGGGGTCTCTAAAGGAGGGTATAATTGCACTTTGAATAAATTCATTTCTCACTGGCGCTGAAAACGCCATAATCCAACCATCACCTTCATTAGATTTATAGAAAAATCTGATTTCTTTGTTAATTTTCCCAGAACTACTAAACGTAGCTCTAAATGCAAATGCAAAATGGAATTTATCGTCAAACTGCTTTTCAAAACTGTTTTGATTTTTTAGCTTTGGGTTGACATAATCTGTCTGCACTTCATCCTCTATAACATTCATTACTGCGTCAATATCTTCCCAAAAATTTTCGATTGAATCAGTTCTAAATTGATGTCTAACTTGAACCTTTGTTTTTGGTCTTCCATTTTCCCATTCAGATATTTCGATATGGCATTTAAACCCAAAACATTTATAAATCTCCTCGTAATTTAATTGTTCTTGTTCGTCTCTTGTAAGTTCACAAAATATTATAATGCTTTCTGTTTTGTTTCCTGCATGAAAATCATTTTCCGTTATATTATCTGATTTTGCGTACGTAGGGCTGTTTTCACCTAGCAGAATATTTATGGCTTTTATGATATTACTTTTGCCAGCATTATTTTTTCCAACGATTACATTCTTCCCTTTTTTGAATCTAAGGTCCAACTGTTTGATAGAGCGATAGTTTTTGATTTTCAGCCTAGAAAGGTACATAGCTCAAATATTAAGGGTATTTGCTGAGGCCTTGCCGCCAATAACACCGATTGTCGGTTTTCTGCAGTTGGGATTGGAACATAAATAGCCAACTCGCTTCGCAAGTATTTCAATTGTCGTTTTTGTAAAGTCGTCTCTATTTGTCTTCATGAATATTGAGGTTTACACATGCCACCAACGTTAGAGCATTGGCGATGCGGTGGCATTCTGTATTCCTTCTGTCCGGTTCTGTTGCCGATTAAAGATACAAAAGCTCATTGTTTATTCTGTTGCTAAGCGTTAGTCGTCGGCTGGAACTAAAGCCGATTAGAGATTAAAAAGCTGAGAATATTTTCGTAATCCCATCATATTGCCAATGCAAGTTGGTGACATGCGCTTATTTTTTAGGGTTATGTCTAAGAAACCTGTCTATGATAATTTGTCCAGCATCGGTCAATTTGCCCCCATCTAATTCTATTAGTCCGGCATTTACTAAGTGAACCTTACCCCAACGGCCCTTTGTTTTCCCTTCTTTAATGTCAATTAGGTATTTTATGTCGTTTTCTGTCAACCCTAATGCTTTAGAAATAATTTCAGTGTTGTCCGAGATAAGTTTTTCTGCATCTTGTGTTTTCCCTTGCTTCTCTAAATTTATTGCATCTTTTACTGTCTTTTCCAATTGGTCTTTTGCTTGTAACTTAAAATTCCAAGAACCTAAGCTTCCTTCTATATTGGCAATTCTATCAAACAATTGTTTTAGGTTTTTTCTAAATAGCAAAAGGATGATGATTATTGCTACTGGCCAAGCTATATTTTTTAAAAGTTCAATTATCAGCGTTAAAGTTTCGTAAGTAGTCATATTGGTCTTTTGATACTATAAGATTATTAGGCGAAATGAAATCTGCGATTACTTTTTTTACAAACTTTATAAATTCTTCCTCGTCAAAATTGCAACCAATTTGAATATTGTCTTCCAGCTTGTTTTTGTAGTAAGAAGCATATGCATCACCAGCCGGATTAATAACACCTAATACCAACGGCCCTGCGACATGATATTGAGATGAAAAGCCGCCTGGGCCATAATAGCCGCTTGTGTTAAACCTGAATCTAAATCCTTTTGCGTCGATTTGAATTTCTGTCCAAAAGCCTCTTTCTTTCAATCTGCTTTCAAATTCAGAAATAATGCTTTTAATCTTGTCCAAGTTTTTCTCGTAAGCTTTTTGCTCTTCTTCAGCTATAAGTCGTCTTTGGTAATCGGAAAGAATATGTTCTTTGTGTCTTTCGATTGTTTTGTCGAGGTTTTCCCAAAAGTCCTTTTGAATTTGCATGATGTTCGATTTAGCATTACCACCAAAGATAAGATTGCCACAATTCCGCAAGATCATAACGCCAATTTATACAAAATCCTAATAGTTTGGCCCCGTACTATTACGTAAATCCGGACATTAGGGATGGATATACGCAGTTACAACTTTTCCTGGCTAACACTTTTTTGTTTTTTTGCATTGTGTAAACCTAGTTAGTATGGGCAATATGCGCACTTTAATGCCGCAACCATCTACTTTGCCGTCTGGCCTCCTCTTCCTGAAGATCATTATTTTGCAAGCTCGCATATACTTCTCTGGCCAGAGCTTCCTTCATTTCTTTGAAAGCATTTAATCAGGAACTTGAATTATTGCTCTGTTTCTGCCACGAGGATAGCTGTTGGGCTTGCTGGTGCCTCACCGTCTGAAGTAGTCTTTGCGTTTGCTTCGGATTCCATCTCTCCTGGATCTCTTTAGCGCTATATTTTTCCAGTCTTAATAAGCTCAATGTCTGGATCGACTGAATTATCGTCTCCACGTCTTCAACTTAAACTCACAGGTTTCGAAATAAATTTTGTTGTATAAAAACCATCATGTGCTAGCAAAGCAAAGACCACTTCCCCGGCTGGCAAGCCAGATAGATCAAACTTAAAATCCCGGCCCCTGATTCCAACGCCCACACTATTCCAGGATCTTCCCCCGTCCTTTAAAAACTGTAGCGAGAACTCAAGAACATCCTGCCTTGTTTCACCTATTTCCCATTTAGCATGTCCTTCATTTCCATGCGGGAAAACTTCGAATCTCAGGATCTTCGGTTTAGACGCCGGTGCTTCACGGCTCCAGACCTGCTGCTCATCCGCACCACCTGTGGCATCGTTGCCTTCTTTTGATTTTGTGATGGTAAGCTGGGCTCCATCGGCCACATCAGGCAACAGCGCCTGGAAAACAAATGGTCCACGCGAATCACGCTCCTTATCCGAACATCCGCAATGCGGGTCTTTCGTTTTACCACATCCACATCCATGCGAATTGAGTCGCATAACAATGCTTTTTGAAATATCAGCTCCCTCTACATTAACAAGTCTCGCAGTGTAACTGGTCTCCAGTGCATTCTCAACCTGGGGAAGTGCTAAAACACGCATCACGCTTTGGATCTCAATTTTTCCTTCTTCATGCATGATTCCAATTATAGAAATTAACTGCTCTGCTTTCAAAAATCTTCGGTTCCACGGTTCTTCCACTGGCCCGGGCACTAATATTTCCCAGGGCCAGAGCCACGGATCAACCAGGTCAGGTGGCTCCCAGGTGCTGACACCAACAGTCCGGGGCTTGAACCGCTGAACGTTTATCAGTTTCGCGTGATGATAAAGTGAGATCCAGTTTTGATTACAATACGACATGTAATCGTCATTGTTTGCGGGACTTAAGATGACGCCCGTATTAATATTCAGGCCATATTCACCTATTGATGCAAGCTTGTTGGTCTCAGTGTCGTAGGGCTCATACGCGGGGTAATTCGGATCGCCGGAGGTTGTGCCACAAGGTCCATGACTCAGGCCGGCTCCATGTCCTACTTCATGAGCCATAGTTACCTGTGCGCCGTTTGGTCCGGTGCTGACCCCACTTGATTCACAGCCACCGACGTTTGCAATGGGCACACCGTTAGGCAACAGTCCATAATAGATCAGATCATTACGGTTTCCATCGTTTGTTTTCACCTGTGCGACCGCGGCATTAAGCTGAAGCCATTGTGTTGAGCATCCTCCCGGCGCAGTCGCAACCCCTGTTAATGGCGTACTCCAGGCCATAGTTCCGGCACTTGTAAATAATCCGGTCGATTCAACAGGATCTACGGTTAATGTATAGGCCGCAGTATTTTGTAAGTCTGCCAAAGTTGGCGCCGTGAGATTTAGCGTTGCAGTACCTGCTGCATTCGGACCATTATAACTTATAAATATTCCTCTTAGTCTAAGAGTCTGCAGTAATGTGGCATCGATATCTTCAGTGTAGGTAGCAATTTGTTGGTTCTCCCCCTGGCGCCGGATCCGCACCTCTAACCGCAGGTATCCAAACATATCATCAGCAGGAATAACAAAGTTCAGGGAAGAGTTTAATACGCCTCTTTCAGCAACATAAGTGATGTTCTTATTTGCAGAAGCCGTACCAGGGGGCAAGGGAGAAATAGTGCCAACATTTGCCCAATAAGCATTGAATGGCCCGGATCTTCGCGATATAACCAGTTCGCCGGTTAAACCAGCTATCTCGGAAAAGAGGAAAGCTCCGAGGTATACCCTCACCCAGGCTGGCTTAAATGCGACTAGCCGTACCGAATTATTGTCGCCCCAGTCCTTGTCATCGGTAAGATGTTTATCCGCGTTATAATATTGAATAGCCTGGGTTACTTCGATCCCTTTGATATATGGATTGATAAGCCAACCCAGGTCAAGGCCGATTCTATCCATTGAGATAACATCGCGGATCGTCAAGTCCAGTATCCGGTCGCTTAATCTAAAATCAGGCATATACTTTAGTTGATGTTAAAAATCTTGTTTTGATCAATTGTGCATCAGATTTGCGGGTCGATATTTTTGCTTGTGTAACCCGCCACCACGTCATCTTCAGGCAAGGCTTTTGTGGTTGTCTACTTAAAAGCTTTGAGTAAAAAGAATTCCTTTTTCGCTCAAAGGGGTGCGGACCTCATATTTATGATTTGGAAATGCTACTTATTTAGATCAATTTTTCAGTACCTCACTGGCATGCATAGGTGTAACATTATCTGGAATGCCATACGTCTTGGTTTTTTACACGTGACCACATCGAAGAGATGATACGAATTAAAAATTGCGAAGCCGGCGCTTGGCTTCAGCTTAAGGTGATTGAATACTTATTAGGGAGAGACTAGACAGGGAGATACAGATGCTACTACCAGATAATTCAATTAAGTTATAGAAATTGGGGAAACGAACAACAATTAATATTATTTATTTTTCAGATGCCTGGCGATGGATTTGAAATAAAGTACGTGGCTACTTACTTACGAACGCCTGGGTTGGTGAGTAAAAGTTAAGACCGCGATCAACCAGGATCGCCAATTCAGTCCAGGTTTCTCAATAATTCACCTGGATTAACTCATAAGAAAAATTCCGCCTAAGTAATATCTGAAGGAAACTTAGAATGTTACGCGAATAACTTTCATTTCCTTTTATTATCTTTTATTTAGTTAAATATTATTACTTTCGGTTTCATTCAAAGCCATCAAGGCAGCCATAAGAACAATTGCTTTCCATGCTAACGAACAACTCAATCTTCGGCAAAATCGGCCTGCCCCGGCACCTGGCCTGGGGTTATCTCGGCATCCTTATTTTTATGATGGGGGATGGAATGGAAACCGGCTGGCTCAGTCCTTACCTGATTGAACGCGGCATGACGGTCCAACAGACCGCCCTTTTATTTTCGGTTTACGGGATCACCATCGCCGTTTCATCCTGGTTCTCCGGTGTGCTGGCAGAAACCTACGGACCCAAAAAATCAATGGCCCTTGGACTGATCCTTTACCTGCTCGGCACGGCGGGCTTCGTGGGCCTCGGCATGATACCACTCGATTTCCCGGTTATGCTGGCAACCTATGCATTACGTGGATTCGGTTATCCCTTGTTCGCCTATTCGTTCCTGGTCTGGATCTCCTATGCCACGCCGAAAACAATGCTGGGCCGCGCGGTCGGCTGGTTCTGGTTTGTATTTACCGGCGGACTCAATGTACTGGGTGCATTTTATTCCACCTGGGCCATCCGCGAACTCGGACATATCAATGCCTTGTGGAGCTCGATCTTCTGGGTATTGATCGGCGCTTTATTCGCGCTTGTTCTGAACAAAACAAAATTCCAGGTTACAAAGAGGGAGGGCAGCCGGGTTAAAGAACTACTCAAAGGCTTAACAATCGTAAAGGAAGAACCGAAGGTTTTATTGGGAGGAATTGTCCGCGTGATCAATACAACCGCACAGTTTGCTTTCCCTGTTTTTCTTCCAACCTATATGTCTGCCCATGGACTTTCAACCACTGAATGGTTGTATATCTGGGGCACCATTTTCACCAGCAATATTATCTTCAATCTCATTTTTGGGTTTGTAGGCGACAGGCTCGGATGGCGACAAACCATCCAGTGGTTTGGTGGGGTAGGATGCGCACTCACGACGCTGTTATTATTTTACATACCGCAATTTAGTGGTGGAAACTACTGGGCTTTGATGGTGGCTGGTATTGCCTGGGGCGCCTGCCTCGCTGGTTATGTTCCCTTGTCGGCGCTGGTGCCTTCCCTCGTGAAAAAGGATAAGGGAGCTGCCATGGCCATACTTAACCTGGGCGCGGGCCTCGCCGTGTTCGCCGGTCCCGCGATCGTTGGTCTTTTCATTGGTGTGGCCGGCGCGGAAGGGGTGATCTGGATCCTGGCGGGATTGTATTTGTTAAGTGCAGTACTCACAAGATTTATTACGCTGTCGGACACCCCCGATAGATCAGGAGAAAAACTACCGGCACAGCTAATGGCCGAAGCAGAAATAAATTGAACGAAGCAGAAATAAATTAAGCGAAGCAGAAATAAATTAAGCGAAGCAGAAATAAAATAAGCGAAGCAGAAATAAATTAAGCGAAGCAGAAATAAATTAAACCAGTCATCACGCTAAAAATAAAAATGAGAATTTTAACCGCAAATGAGCATGAAAATCAAAACTAGGGATAGCTCATATTTAATCATAAAAATGTAAGGATGCAATTACCAGAAGCATATCTTGTTATTGACATTGGAACCGGTAATGTAAGGGTGGCAGTGGTAACAAGTGATGGACACGTTTTGGGTGTAGCGCGTGATGATCTCCGTTATCATCGCGATGAACTATACCCTGATTCAATTTATTTCGAACCCGATCATCTCTGGGATCAACTGATCTGCCTGGGGAAAGAAGCATTGGAAGAAGCAGGCGATGTTTCGATCAAAGCATTTACAACAACCAGTCAGCGTGAAGGCATAGTGTTGATTGGTCACGACGGCAAATCACTGATCGGGTTACCAAATATCGATCATCGCGGGCGGGAATGGGAAAATTCAATATCCGATAAGAGTCGCGTCTATCAGCTCAGCGGCCGTTATCCTACTTCATTGTTTTCTGCGATGAAGTTGGTTGGCATCCGCGAAAAAAGAAAAGATCTCTGGAGCGATTTTGCATTTTTCCTTAGCATCAGCGATTGGGTTGAATATAAATTAACCGGCCTCCCCACCTATGAACATTCACAGGCTTCAGAAACATTACTTTATGATGTTGCCGTCAAACAATGGAATGATGAACTCTGCAGCGTTTTCAACATCGCAAAAAAACATCTTCCCGGCCTGCGTGATTCGGGTACCATAAGTGGTATTATCCTTAAAGAGGTTGCCCGCGATTGGCGGGTTTCGGAGGATGCTATTGTGGTAAAAGGTGGGGGCGATACACAGCTCGCCATCAAAAGCACACAGCCTTCCATTGATGATATGGTGATAGTGTCAGGTACGACAACACCGATTGTAAAACTGGTTGATCATTATCTTACCGATAAAGAAGAACGTACGTGGACCAGCCGCGATATCGAGAACGGTCGTTTTGTTTTTGAAGCAAATGCCGGTGTTACTGGATTGAATTATCAACGTTTGAAAGAGGTATTTTATCCAAATGAAGGATATGAAGTGATCGAAAAGGAACTGGCTGCACATAAAAAGGGTGACTGCATGGCTTCCCTTGGTTCATTGATAGCCACAGAAAAAACACCGGTAGTACGTGGAGGATTTATTTTTCCAGTTCCCGTATCGCATGAACTTACCAGGGCTTCCTTCGTCTGGGCGACGTTGTTAGACATTGCATTTTCTATTGCAGAAAATTATGAAATATTGAAACAGGTAGCCGGCCATAAACCCGATTATGTCTGGGCCTGCGGTGGTGGACTGCAAAGCCGCGCACTGCGTCAGCTGATTGCCAATATCATTGGAAAGAAGGTACTGGTGCGTCATGGATTCCAACAATCGTCCGCCATTGGTGGCGCGCTGCTTTGTAATGAAGCGCTGGGGGTAAGTAACAGCCTGCTGAACAAATCGGTTGAGACAATCGTCCCGCGGGAGAGTGAAAGATTCGCAGAGTTGTATACCATTTGGAGAAAAACGAGGAACCATTTCAGGAATACCGATGATTAATTCTAAAATGCCCCTGATTATTTTCAGAAATACCGGTAATTATTTTCAGAAGTATCGGTTATTCATTTCAGAAATACCGCTGATTAATTTAAGAATGACCGTCCTCTACCAAACAATCTTTTAATTAAATATCATTGACTCAATCATATTTCATAGGGATCGACATAGGTTCACAGGGTGCAAGGGTAACCATGCTTGACCAGCAGGGCAAACAAGCCGGTGCGAGGGAATCACCGTTTTCTCTAAACGACCAGTCAAGGCAGGAGCAGGACCCGCTTGAATGGTGGAATACATGCCTGCGTTTACTTAAGGAACTATGTGATGAATGCAGGAACGAAGCTGATCTTTCAGCCGTTAAGGCAATAGCGGTTACATCTACATCCGGCACGATCATTCCAGTTGATAAAAACAACGCACCGTTACACCCTGCCATCATGTACAGTGATCCGAGATCAGCGGCAGAAGGCAGCGCCTGTAAAGAAGCGGCCACGCTGGCCGGTATCAAAGGATATAAGGCATTTAACGCTTCGGCTGGTTTGTCAAAAATGGTTTGGTTTATCAGCCACTACCCGGAAAAGGTTAAGCAGCTTCAGTATTTTATTCATGCGGCAGATTTTATCACCGGGAAGTTGTGTGGTAATTATGCTGTTACCGATGCTACCAATGCTCTGAAATCCGGTTATGATCTGCATGAACTGAGATGGCCGGAGTATATCACTGAATCTTTGCATGTAAAACAGGAATGGCTGCAGGATGTAGTTCCATCGGGCACTCCTGTTGGTGAATTGAATCCTGATCTCGCTAAGGTATTGGGTTTACCCGCGGGTATAAAAGTTACAGCAGGCATCACCGATGGATGCGCATCGCAGGTCGCATCCGGTGCAGTTAACCTGGGCAACTGGAACACAACAATCGGAACAACGCTTGTTATAAAAGGAGTTACGCGGAATGAAATAGATGATCCATCGGGTGCCCTTTATTGTCACCGTCATCCTGAAGGTTACTGGATGCCCGGCGGTGCGAGCAATACCGGTGCCGATTGGGTGAGCCGGTTGTTTGGCGATGCTGACCTGGCTATGTTGAATGCAGGGGCTTCGAAAATCATCCCGACCAAGCATCTCGCCTGGCCATTGATGCAGGAAGGCGAAAGGTTTCCTTTTGTTGCCCCAAACGCAAGGGGCTTTGCACCGGAGGGCTTGTCGCAGGTTGAGTTGTTTGCTGCCTATATGGAAGGGGTTGCCTATATAGAACGTTATGCATTTGAAAGGATCAGCGAATTATCCGGCGAAAACATAAACGAGGTTTATGTGGCGGGTGGTGGGAGTAATAGTGATACCTGGTTGAAAATCCGGAGTAGTGTCCTGAATCTTCCCATTTGCAAAATGAAGAATACTTCCGGTGCTGCAGGTGCTGCAGTTGTAGCCGCTTCACAAACTTATTTTGAAAATCTTTCTGCTGCAGCAACCGCGATGATTCAACCGCTTCAACGCATATTACCTGATCCGCAGCTTGTGCAACAGTACGAAGACAATTACCAGCGCTTTAAACAGGAGCTATTAAGAAAAGGATATATTTAATTTGGGCGGATTACTTTCATACATAATTACCTTAATCCATGATTTTGTGCATTGAGAGTAAGGCTCATCAAATTATGACACCATGATAAATTCATCCATCATAGCGTTCATCAATAATGATCATCGATGAGAATGTTCATAAGTGATAGCGTTTATACCTGATTACGTTCATTGAGGCTAACTTTCATCTAAAACAGCGTTCATCAATGAATGTTCATCGATGAACGCTGTTGAGACGGACTTACTTTAATATTTGATAAATTTTATTTATGACTTTGATCTATAATTGAGTTCATCCACCAGCATGTTGATCGAGGGATGATGTGATCGATGAGTATGTTCATTCATGAAGAAGTTCATCGATGATGATCTATTAAAAAATAACGCATAAAAAACCGCTGGCAATTAAAGTATTGATAATTTACTAAAATGATAACTGTCTATTTATTACGTCACGGACAAACGGCCTGGAATGCTGATAACAATCGCTACTGCGGCCGCACGGACATACCGCTTACAGAAAAAGGCCTCGCCCAGGCAGCAGCGGTGCGGGAACAGTTGAATGGTATACATTTCGATGGAATCTATTCCTCCCCCTTGCAACGGGCAAGGGTTACAGCAGAGATTGCTACCGGTAAGGAAGTGACAACAGATGCCCGCCTTATAGAAGCCGACTTTGGACTCTGGGAAAAAAAGACCAGGGAAGAGTTTATTGCCGAAAATGCGCCATCATGGGATGCCTGGGCGAGTGATCCGACCCATGTCAGGGCAGGAGTTACGGGCGAAACCGCGCTGGACATTGTTCAACGCGTGGATGATTTTTTCAGTGAGCTGCTTTCAAAATATCAAACCGGAACATTTCTCGCCGCTGCACATAACGGCGTGAACCGCTTGTACATGGCATATAAACTCGGTATGCCGTTAAGAAATTACCGGCAACTGGTGCAGGAAAATTCTTCGATCACACAGTTCACACTCGATTCTGAAAATGTGTTCACTCTCCAATTTCTTAACTCGAAGTTGAAATAGTTCGATAGAAACTGTACCCGGACGAAAACAAAACCTGGGAGACTTATATCATTCAGAAATACTATACCACTTTAAGCTATGTTAAGTGGGATCACCTGCCCGGGAGAATATTCCAGGAGCATGTAAAGATCCCTGTTCTTAAAAAACAGGTGAGGTTAGAGCAATTGTGACAGTTGACATTGGCTTCTGGATGTAAATTGACATACTCCTGCCAGAAAGTTCCGGATCCATTCATTTCTACAAACTTTTTCTTGATTAAGTCACGCAAGAAAAATCTCGGACCATGTCCCATAATTTTTGAGCTAACTAACGTTACCGCTAATTCCTGGTTATTTTCTATTTTTCTGGGCTATACATTAGGGTTTTGTTCCCTGGCAAATGATAGTATTATCACTCGCAAAACCTTATTTTTATGACAGTCAATTAAATAATCTCAAACCGTTATGGAATACAACATCACTCCAGCCCAGGAGAAAATCTCACTCTATATAGGCTTATACAAGGACCTTTTACTTGGAAAGACAGAAAAAAATTATAACGAACTATACAAATGGAGAGCGGTAAAAACTTTCAGGGAACATTGGGACCCTGATGCTCAAAGCATATCATCAATGTTGGAGAAATGTTTCACTCCAGCGAGTAATTTGACGGTTGGTATGAATTTCTATCCCGTAGTGATGCTTCGTGAGTTGAGTGAATTCGACAATGAAAAGGTCAGAAGCGTTCTAAAATATTTGATTGATGAGTCTATTAGCCTTGAAGAGCGGATGGTTAATACCGAAATAAAATTTGATGAACTCCTGGAAGCACAAAACGTACATAGACAGAAGAAGGCAAATAATCATTTTGTCGATGCCCGATTTATGGCAGTAATGTTGTATTTCGTTTATCCCGACAAGTATTACTTGTACAAGTTTTCGATGTTTAAAAAGTTTTGCTTGTTATTTTCTTTACCAGTACCTAAAATGGGCTTAGATACTAACTACAAAGACTTTTGTATGCTCTGCGATTCTGTGAGAGATTTATTACAGAATGATGAGGAGCTAATTAAGATTAAGAAGTCGCTCCTTGACGAAAATTGCTATTATGACAATTCCCTTCATCTCCTAACTCAAGACTTCATTTTTGCCTGTTCGAATTATCTTTCAAATGAGTCAGCTGATGATGTTGGAAATAAATTGTCCAGCTCGAACGGTACTCTTGTATCAGAACCTGGTTATATATATGGAAATACTGATGCCATCCACTATTGGCTGTTAGCCCCAGGAGCCGGTGCGCAGATGTGGGAGGACTTTCAGACCAACGGCATCGCGGCTATTGGATGGGGAGAGATGGGAGATCTTTTGACATACTCGAATCGCGATGAGATGGCCAATATGTTACAACAGAAATATCCAGCAACCAAAGGAAATCAAAGACATAATACATTGGCTCTTTGGAGTTTTTCAAGAGACATGAAAAAAGGAGACTATGTTATTGCAAAAAAAGGAACCACAGACTATTTAGGATATGGGATCGTAACTGGTGATTATGAACATCTTCCATCAGAGGGTAGATTTCCCAATCAGAGGAGGGTTAACTGGATAAAAACAGGGGTTTGGCCTGCTATTGACAATCCTATTGTCACGAAGACGCTTACTGATATTACGAAGTACCCAAGCTACGTTGAAAGGCTTAAAAAACTCTTAGGAATCCTTGAAAGCGATCTAGACGAAAAAATTGTCAACTACTGGTGGCTTAACGCCAGTCCAAAATATTGGAAAATAACCGATTTCGAAATCGGTCAGGAACAATCATACACAACATATAATGAAAAAGGGAATAAGCGAAGAATTTACGAGCATTTTAAGGAACTACAACCAGGCGATTTAATTGTCGGGTACGAGTCTTCGCCGACCCTTAAAGTAGTAGCCACAATGGAAGCTACAAAAGGTGTTCATATAGACGACGATGACGGCCTGGAAAAAGTGTCTTTTAGACTGACCAAATTTTTTGCAAAGCCAGTTGCCTGGGCGGATCTGTCAAAAATCGAGGAATTACAGAATTGTGATGTCTTAAAAAATAATCAGGGCAGTCTGTTTAGACTTAAGCTTACGGAGTTCGACGCAATAGTAAAAGCGTCTTCGATCGTGGAAACAGTTTTATTAGAACAATACAATGTGGATAGTGCACGGAATGAAATATTTATTCACAGAGATGGATTGGATACGATAATTCGTCTGCTGGAAAAAAAGAAAAACATTCTATTACAGGGTCCACCAGGCGTCGGGAAGACGTTTTTAGCGAAACGCTTAGCCTATTTGTGGATGGAAGAAAAAGATCAGGATAAAATTGAAACGGTTCAGTTTCACCAATCTTACTCCTATGAGGACTTCATGCAGGGGTTTCGGCCAACTGAGGAAGGCAGATTTAAATTATTGAACGGTGTTTTTTACAGGTTTTGCAAAAAGGCCATGCGCAGTCCTAATGAAGATTTCTTTTTCATAATTGATGAAATCAATCGGGGCAACCTGAGTAAAATATTTGGTGAACTGATGATGTTGATGGAAAGTGACAAAAGGGGTGAGGAATTTTCTATTCCCTTAATTTATTCGCCGGATACTGCTAGTCATTTCTATATTCCACATAATCTCTATATCATTGGGACAATGAATACTGCTGATCGTTCGTTGGCTTTAGTGGATTACGCACTACGCAGGCGGTTTGCTTTTATCGAGATAACCCCTTCATTTGAAGATGAATTTGTTAATTATCTTGAAGATAAAAGAGTAAGTCGTCCAATAATTAAAAAAATTATTAACCGGGTTACCTCCCTGAACTCAGTTATCCAAAATGATCGAAATCTTGGAAAAGGCTTTCTTATTGGTCATAGCTATTTTTGTCATCCTCCAGCTGATGTAGATTTTGACAGATGGTACAATGACATTGTTGAATTCGAATTAGCTCCAATTTTAAGGGAATACTGGTTTGACGACCTATTAAAAGCAGAGGAGCAGATTCAAATGCTAACGGCATGACAATCCCAATTCAAAATATCTATTATCTACTTTGCTATGCATGGAATAAAATGCAGGAGAAAGATATTGTGAACGTAAACGACTCGGACTATGATCAGTTACCAGATCTTTTAACCAAAGTTTTGATTACTGGATGTAATCGTTTAATTAAGCAAGGATTTGATAGGAATTACAAGGAGAAAACAGAAGTTTATGCTGGCATTAAAGGTAAGCTGGATTTCAACGAATCTATTAAGACGCAGGCATTCACCTTTGGAAAAAGTGTGTGCAGTTTCGATGAATTTAGTCACGATATTCTCTCTAATCAATTGCTTAAAGGAACTTTGCTACTATTGTGTAAAGTGAAGAAGCTGGATAATGAACATAAAAGCCAGTTATGCAAAACAATTAGCCATTTTCATGGTGTCTCAGATTTTCTTCCCACTGTTTCTGATTTTCACCGAGTCCAGATACACCGGAATAATAGCTTTTATGATTTTCTTTTGAAGGTATGTAAGATCATTATTCAACACCTATCACTCGATGAGAAGACTGGAAACTATAAATTCCGCGATTTATTACGTGATCAGTCAACCATGCAATCTTTATTCGAAAAGTTCGTTTACAACTTTTATTTAATCAGACAGAGCTACTTCAAAGTTAAAAGTGAAACATTTCATTGGAACGCAGTGCCGGTTAATCAGAGCAAAACAGAGTATATGCCTGCAATGCGTACAGATATTTCGCTTACGTCCAAAGATCGAAAAATTGTTTTGGATACAAAATATTATGGTGAGTCTTTAACCATGAATCAATACAACAGTTTAAAATTTCATTCGAGTAACCTCTATCAGATCTATTCGTATCTGAAAAATCTTGAACATGTCGCGGAACCGATTACAAATAAAAGTGCGACTGGAATACTACTATACCCTACAACGAGCGTAGAATTAAACGAGACCTTCCTTATAGACAATCACTATGTTTCTGTTTGTACTGTTAATCTCGCAACTGACTGGCATCGAATAGAGGAAAGATTGCTCGGGCTATTAGCGAATAGTAAATTCTAGTTCAACATACAGCCCTTACTATCTGCAATTATGACAGAAACGCATTTCAATATCTTGCTGTATATGATATCAGGGAAGATACATCCGATATGTATGGTGATGCACGAGAGATTCATCTCGTCCCCCGGGTTCATTCCTGATTCGGATTAAATAAGGACCAATGTAAAAAGGAGATCTGCCGCCAGGACTTGTAATAACTTAGAAATGTGGGTGAGTGAAATGTCGATAAAGGCGACATGCGGCTATCGTCGGTGCTGCCCGATGGATGAGCGGCTCATCGCAGGCCAAAAGTAAAAATCAAATCTGGTGCGATACAACAGAAATTCAAATGGATCGTTCAATTAGTACATTTTGAATACGTCACTATGAAAATCGAGCACATCACCAACAGTCTGATTCTTTTTCAAGAAGAACTGGCAAAACAATTACAGGGTTGCACCGAATTCCAAATTGCTTCTGTCTTTATTGGAGCACCCGGTATCGATCTGCTCGAGTCTTGTTTACAAAGCAACAAATCACTACGGGAATGTCGTCTGCTGGTAGGCATGTACGGTAGTTTTAACTCTAAAAAAGATCTTTCGCGGTTGTTAAAACTTGTGCAAAAGTATCCTTTTAAGCTTCAGGTGAACGTGTCACGAAATCAATCAATGCATTGGAAATATTACAATTTTAAGATGCCTTTCTCCCGAGTAATATTTATTGGCTCTGCAAATATGACCTCCGGTGGATTAGGAAACAATAGTGAATTGATGTTAAAGCTTTCTTGCAGATCAAAAAAAGACTCATCTTTCGATAAGTTAGCCACCTCTTTTAACAAAGTATGGGAGCAAAGTACATCGTTAAGCGCATTTCCATTACAGCAATATAAGGAGGTGGCCAGAACGTCGTTACGCAGCTCAGTGCATGACGCTGTCAGGAATTTCTTTCAAACCAAGACTGCTCCAATAAAGGGAATAGATCGTGCTAATCGCTCTGTGTGCGTAACTTATCTAACGACCGACTTAAAAAATAGCACGAGTCAAAGTGTAGTTGGCTATAATTCCAGATGGGCCACGAAGAATTTTTTTGTATGTCAAGATAAAACACATTTTGAGAAATGTTTGAAAGCCGGAAGAATTCTCATAATATGGAAATATTCGCCGACCCGACATTCTTTTTTTTGGGCAGCCATGACAGATTCATTGAATACGATAGCCACTTCAGAAGGTAAATATTTTATTGCCTACAAAACGTTAGGAAGCGAAATTCGATTGACTCCAGCAAAGCAAATAATTCTTGCTGAAAAATTTGGTATTAATCTTCGCGCAAGAAAAAATATTTTCAAAGGGAAACTTTTGAAAGAAGAGGAGGCAAATCAATTTATGAAGCTTTTCTAAAATCCACTAATCATTTTAAAGCAAAACTTAGTTTTTACAGAGACGTTTAGAAACCTTTACAGATGTAATACAATTTTCATGAGTGCAAGCTCTACTATCCCAAAGTTGATGGAAACGCTACGTCCTATTCACATCCGTGATGCAGCAAACGGGTTAAATTGCAAATGTGTCTGGTATGAATCTAGTCAAAAACTGGAGGCCGTTCAAGGTACGAGAGATTGGTATTTTAGGCACTATAATAAATTCGGTCGCTTTACTAACGGAGAAACGGCTTTGCATGAGTTAGCTTAGCAGATATTGTTTGAAAATATCTTAATTAGTATGAACAAACAACAAATAAGTTACACTGCTCTTAAGAAAGAAGCAGTTGTGGGTTCATCCCGTTCTGACGTAATGGTAACACGGTGACAAAAATTATGATACAGCGGTACGATAAGGGACTCAACTCCAAAAGCAATGGCCGGCGGTCCGAATGGATGGAATAAGCAACGCAAGACTGAAGCAGAAATTCAATCTGCGAAGTCTTGTATAAACCACATTTGTACCATACTGCAAAATTTATATCTTTAGCCTTTCCAGCTCCATTATTCCTTCGAATTCCATTCAATTTATCGACCCCCAAAACCGAAATAGTCAACTGTTTTATGGACCTTATCCGTTGTTTCCGCAGAAAGAGCATTCTGCTACTCTCATTCCTGTGCCTGTTATTAATCGTTCGCCATGACGCTACCGCGCAATTCCAGCAGGTGTATCTCGATGCAGATGAGTCGAACGAAGTTGTAAAAACCTCCTTTTATTCTGCTAATGAAGGATTCGTCGCCTTCAAGCGTTGGATAGGCTATACGACCGATGGCGGAAATTCGTTTCGAGAAACAACAATCGGTTTACATAATGTGGATCTTGGCTTGCAGCCGGTTAGCCTTCCCTGGGCAACCAAAGGCGTAAAAGCGTTTGACCGGAACAATGTGCTGCTTTACGGCGAGTGGGATGGAGTGCCATCTATGCTTATGTCTGCAGACGGTGGCAATACGTTCAAAATGGTTTTTTACTCAAGGCTCAACCTTCTGCACTTCAACAATGGTATCACAGACCTGGTGTTTCCTCAAAACGGTAACGTGGGTTATGCAGTGGATCAGGACCGGGTTTTCAAAACGACGAACAAAGGTCAAAATTGGAGCCTCATTTATACTTCGGTAGGCAGCGAGTTTCATTCGATAGCCGCAGGTTCGGATAACGACCTGTTTGTTTATTCGGCGAAGAAAATGATGAAAAGCACCAATGCCGGGGTTAGCTGGACACAAATACAGCTACCCCCGGGAGACGTCAATACCGCACATTTCATAAGCCCACTGAAGGGTCGGGTGAGTGTTCGCCAGGATCAAAGGTCTGATTTATTTTATACATCAGATGGCGGAGCAAGCTGGCAACAAAAAAGTCTGCAGAACCTGCATTTCAGCGAGGTTAAATTTCTTGATGATCAAACAGGCTATGGTTTAGCCGGCCTCGGTATTTACAAAACTACGGACTCGGGAAGAGTCTGGGAAGCTTTTGCGCATAGCTCACCGGGTCTCGAAAGAGGGGGAGAATACAACACCATCGGTAACTTTGGCCAAAATCAATTCTGGGCGGGCACGTCGAAGGGATTGCTTGAAAGCTCTACCAATGCAGGCGGTACCACGATACCTGCAGCCATTTATACTATTGACACAACAGGTGCAGCCAGTAGCAACAAAGTAAATCTTATAAATCATTCCAAACAAGGCTATCAATATAAATGGTTTCGCAATGGTCAACTCATTAGTACCGCTTACCATGCACAATACACGCTGACTCCATTGAAGTTTGTAGATACGATTCAACTTGTCGTAACAAATGGCACATACACCAGTGACAGCGCTATGCAGCTTGTAAATTTCAGTCCTGTCATTATTGAGTCTTTTTCACCAGCAGAAGCAGCCGATGGAGAAACCGTGGTAATCAGGGGACGGAACTTCTGGAATCCCAATTACGTGATGTTTGGCGGCACCCGGGCTTTGCGTTTTACCTATGTGTCTGACAGTGAAATTCATGCCGTGGTGTGGGGAGGAACAAGCGGCGCCATCAAGGTCAGCGCCTATGCGGGGGATGCCTATAAACCAGGTTTCATGTACAACGCAGCTCCCAGCAAGAACATAGACTTCTCAATCTCAGATACTATTCTTTGCAAGTCTGAGCGTGTGCAGATCAGGCTTGTAAATTCTGAACCGAAGGTTAATTATATCCTTGTGGACAAAGATCAGAAACCGCTTGGTGCCGTAACGGGTAACGGTGGTGAAGCCGTGATCCGTTCCACACCGATAACTGAAACCGGCCTCTATTATATCCTGATTTCAAAGCCCGGTATAGGCAGAACTGATTATCTCAACAAGACCGTCCCGATCAGGGTGGAAAAGACCCGGTCGATCATTGGTGCTGATCGCATCAACATTGAAGCAGGTGATCCGATAAATTTTGTTCAGCAATCTAAAGAAGCCGTTACATACAACTGGACTTTCCATGACGGTGCCAGCGTGGCAACATATAACGGTCCTGCACCACCGCCGATCAGTTATTCGGCAACCGGTGTAAAGACGGCTACTTTGATCAGTGTTAGTGCCGAAGGCTGCCGTGATACTGCTTTGCTGGATGCCGTAACGGTTTATGACAAAACATTGTTAAGCGATGGTTGTTATGCCCAGACTGTTTATGACAAGGATATAAGTGGAGCCTATGAGTCAACAAGTCTCGTCAGCGCTGCACCAATGCCCGATGGCGGACATATTCTCAGGGGCTGGGGTAATGCCCTTGTATTGCCAAGCCGTGCTGGATCAACCAGGTTAACGCCCGAAAAAAATATAGCTTATGTTGCCAGGTATAATGCTGCCGGGGTCTTGTTGTGGCAGGCACATCAAGGCAAGAATGGGAATATTTTTGCTTTAGCAGTTGATAAAGACGGAAATATCTATGTGGCAGGGACGTTGAAAATACATGATTACTTTTATTTTAACAACGGAGATTCACTCCGGATTGGTCACAATGGCGAGCAGTTCGTTGATTTTGATGAGCGGGAAAATGCATATATCCTGAAGCTGAATCCGGATGGGAAATACCTTTGGCACACAAATCTTTATAACACTCTCCGTGAACACCAGGGTTATTCGGTCAATGATATCATTCCAAAAACTATCAGGATACAGGATAATAAGATCATTCTTACAGGGGATTATCAATATCAACTCAATTACTCCAGGAACGGGGTGCGGAAGGAGTTGAGAGGTGGTGGCTATACTGTTGATCACAAAACATTTATCCTTCAGCTGGACACCGATGGATATTTTAAATGGGGAATGTACTGGGATGTTCCTGAAGGACATCAAATCAGGGATGTGAAAATTGATAAGGCAGGGAATCTTTTAGTGTCAGGCATATATGAAAGTGATATGACTATCAGGGACGTTGGCGACAGATATACCTACAACGTAGAGCGCCCGGATCTTTATAATATAGGTACTTACATCTTTAAGTTTGACAATGCAGGTAAGTTTTTATGGAAAACTATTTTGAAACAACAGGTTGCTATTAATTCACTCAGCCTGGATGATAACGGTAATGTGTATGCGCTTGGTTCCCTGGTGTGGTATAACGAGTTGAATGCCTTTGAAATTACTGAAGAAGATGGATCAAAAAGATCGTTAACGCCGGGCGGATCGTTTATATTGAAATTCGATCAGAACGGTCATTATCTTTGGTCGGTTGGAAAAGTAGGGGAGGTTTTATTTAGCTCACTGCATTCGAGCTTCATAAAAAACAATGCGATTTATTTTACATTTAGTGTTGCTGGTGGTGATCTTAGCCAGGTTGCATTCGGCATGTTATCCCGAAACGGACAATCTACAGTGTCTTCTGCAAGTGAGACGGAGTTTGTAGTTGCGAGGTATTCACTTGATGGCAACCTGGAAAGACTGTATCATAGCGGCATAAACGCTGGTGGGCGGGTAGAGCCAGAAGGATTGTATATTGACCAGGCGGATAATATTGTAATAACTGGTGTACTCCGTCCTGGGTTTGAGAGTACGCGGATACATAATTTATTTGGGAATACGGTGTCTGCCCGGGGTTTAGATGGTTTCGTAGTTAAACTGAAAAACGATCTCTGTTATACCGGAAGTGCACCTATTGCAGATGCGGGTCCGGACCAGGTTGCCTGTTCAAATGAACCGGTAGTTATTGGGACTACAGCTTCGCAGGACCAGCATACCTGGGTATCGTCCGAAGATCCCCTGGCATATTTCACCGGGCGACCTGTTGTTAATCCATCGGTGTCGGCTACTTACTATCTTTATGTTACAAACAATACCGGTTTAACCGCAGTTGATAGTATGCGGATAAACGTGAGTGCTATACCACAAATTGAAGCAGGGGAGTCAAAGAGTATCTGCGCTAACTTGCCGGTAGATCTTGGCGGACCTGCTGTAGAAGGAGTAAACTACTCCTGGACATCTATCCCGGAAGGCCTGATTACGACAAACGCCTCTCATACTGTTCGGCCATCGGTGACCACTTCCTATATTCTATCGGCGAGTAACCAGTTCGGTTGTTCAACAAAGGATACGGTGAAACTTACTGTTGAAGATTATTTTTTGATGTCACTTGAAATAAAAGGTCCCCAGGCGGCTTGCCGGGGTATTGAAAATATTTACACTGCAGAAATTATAAATGCCGGTGATAGCGCAAAATTTTTCTGGACAATCAACGGAAAACCGGTTGGTGACAATTCGAAGATTTTGAAATATAAGGACTTTAAAGAGAACGACAGGCTGGAGGTGATGGTAGTACCTTCATTATCCTGTGCATTTCCACAAACTGGTACCAGTACCATGACTTTTATTCATATGACTGAAGGCAAAAAGCCTAATGCTTTTATGCTGCCAATGGACAACAATGTTTGTGTGAATCAGCCCGTGTCTTTCTACGTTGATGAAACTAACCAGGTCAAAGATATTTCTTATGAATGGAGAAGAAATGGTGCTACGGTGGGAGAAGATAATCGTGCATACTTACTTAACAATCCTATTGATGGAGATAAGGTTTTTGCCATTGTGACTGCTTCGAATGGCTGCGGCGGCAGGTCTTCCGATACAACCGAAACAGTGACTCTCACCGTTGGATCGCTAAACCCTGTCCTCGGTATCGCAGGAACCAACACTGTTGTAAAAGGACAATCATCTACGATTATTGCTTCGATAACTGGTGCAGGGAATGCTCATACTGTGCGTTGGGAAGATAGCACCAGTGCGCACGGTTGGGCGGTGATTACCGGTGCAGCAACATATTCATGGAACTATACACCAGCGAAAACCGGCGATCGCCTGCGATTTGTTGTTACCGTATCGGATCAATGTGCGGGTACTGTACAAAAAGTAAGTGCAGCAATAACTTTTACCGTTAATGCAGTCACGGCTATCCATTCGGATCCTGTAGCTGAATATGGGGTAAGCATATTCCCTAACCCAGCATCTGATGTATTATATTTGCGGAATCTGAGTCTCTCGGATAAATGGCAGAGCTTAAGTATCACAGGGATGGATGGGAAGCGGATAATTATTGAAAAAGACATCAGGGGAGTTACCCAACTGGATATGGCTGTAACATCAATACCTTCGGGAATGTATATGCTCGTGCTGACTGGTAAATCGGGGAAGAGGGCATATTATAAAGTGATATTGAGAAGGTAGATTGTCATTCGGTGCCATGCAAGCAGATTTAGACCGTAAACACCCGGCTTACCTGGCCTTCTGTGCTGACCTTTTAGATGTGGTTATCGAAATCGGATCCGAAGCAAAATTTCCAACATAATTATTCCCAGCCGCATTAAGGGGATGTAGCAGGAGATTAGACTTCTACTTTAAGTTCTCATCTTATCAAAACACTACTCCCCAGCAACCTCTTTTTCCTCAGATCAAATAACCTGATAAACAAGTTGCCTGGTGTGATATTTAACAGGCTGATCCTGTATGAGGACTGTCCTTCCAGGGTTTGCATTTTAACAGGTCTGCCAGTTGCATCAAATACCTGCAGCGAATACCTGCCGCCAGTTTGTACTCCCTCGATGATAAAGTAATTGCTCGCCGGGTTCGGATATGTCCTGATCACCGATGCAGGGTTATCGGGGTCTGTAATGACGGTGACAGTAAGTTTGGTGATTTTTATGCTGTCTATAGCCGTCTGTGAGCTGGTGCAGGTTTCAGACGATCGCATGCGTACATAAACCCAGTTTTCACCAGCTTTAAGCTGGGTTGAGAACAAGGTCGCAGTATTAATATTGTTCTCAACGCGAAACGCAGGATCAAATTTAGAATTCAATGCAAATGTAAATGTCGCAGCGCTTCCGCCGGCAGCGGCATTATTGGCACTCAATAGAATAGGCCGGTAGCTTTCATCAACTGCAGTAGAGGTGGAAGTGATTTTTACAATTGGTGTTAATGCCGCCGTTACAATAAACTGCTGATTGAGTTCAGAAGCACTGGCGTTGAGCACAAACTTTACCTTGATAGCGTGAAGCCCTGCAATCAATCCCGAAACGTTAAAGCTGAAGCGTCCATTTGCGCCTACTGCCACGGGTTTATCATCGATGGTTACTACAATGGTGGCACCAGGTACGGACCCGTGGTTAGCGATCTGCAGGCTCTGGATACCTAGGTTCCCGCAATACGGGCTTTGCAGTCCTGTTAATTCGGGATTGGGTAAATTTAATGGTGGCATATCCGCCAGGATAGTGGTTGCCGTATTTGTGATTATGGGTGGATTGAAATCAAAATAAATACTGGCGCGATTGCTGATCTGATCGCCGGGTTTTAGCGTTGATTTAGGCCTGATTGAAAACAGGATATAGCCATGACTCGCTTTTTCATTGGTGTTGCTGTCGGGCAGAAAGATGTTTGAAAATTTCCATTCCAGATGCTTGCCATTTTTCGTCAGCAGGCGATAGGGATGGCTGGCATCTATCATTCTCAGGGAATTCCAGTCAAGATTTTCATGCAGGGTGTCCCGTATAACAACATTAAAAGCAGTATCGGTTCCTGTGTTTTGAAAACGGATCCGGTAGATCATGCCCTCACCGGTAATACCCGTGGCGGCATATTTGCCACCATGAAATTCCATTTTGTCGTTCGGATCGTATGCACCTCTCGCAACCTGTTTTAATAAAACAGTATTATTACCCGGGCTTTCATCCTTCACCGAATGATTAATATCGGCTTTTGAAATGATAGTGTCACCATTGGCAACTGCAGGAGGTGCATTCAACCTGGTCATCAGGCTGATATATCCTGAATCCATTGGGTTTAGTGCGCCCATGTTCCATGTTAGGGTGTCTCCTCTCACAACCGATGCTGCAGGGCTGGTTGAAAGAATCTGCACCCTCCGGTCTTTGATATAGGTTATAGTGGTATTGCTGGTGATCGTTGTGCCGAGGCTTTTGTATTTGAGTATATATTGCATATCGAAGCCCGGTCGCGCGAACGAGAGTGACGCAAGTGAGAGTTCAAGATCCGCCCTGGAAACATCAGGTCTCAGCGCAATCTTTATCGAATCAATATTATTGTAAGTAGTGAAACTAAATCTTGATGGTGGTTGCGTGACGGTATAGTGAGGAAGATCCGGCAGAAAAGTCAATACGTAATCGCCGGTATCAAGAATCGCTTCGAAGCGATTACGGAATGCATAATTATTTTCTATCGGTGCCTGGGCACTGGATTTTTGAATCTGCAGTTTGCCATAGTTGAAATTCTTTTCGCCGGTGTCCTGTATCCCGTTTTGATTGGCATCTATATAAGCGTTGGCAAAAACAGTATTACGCATACCAAGCTGAACAAGCCATCCGTCGGTGACCCCAATACGGGTCTTTTTGAAAACATTGTTGAAGTTTGATTGTGTAATAAGATAGATCTTGTTGTCGTGTGTGTTGATAATATTTTCAACAGTGCCGATGTTGTATGATTCGTGCCCCAGGTAGCTATTATAAAATCGGCCATCAGGATGAATACTTGTTACCAATAGCACATGGCCATATACGTTATCTGAGATATCACCGTCTCTTGAATAGGTTGATCCCCCGGCGACGATGATCCCGGTTGGGGTGATAGCTAAGGATTTGAATTCGTCAGCAGCGGTTCCGCCGATTGACTGATGCGAGATAAAGTTTCCGTTCTGACCAAACCTGCAAATCAATGCATCGCTGATGGTTGACGTGTCTCTGAAGATCTTCCCTGCAATAATAAGATTACCATCTTTGTCTTCTGCGAGATTGTTGAACCGGTGAGGCTGACTGGTGGTGTTCATTGATGACTGCCACTTGATCGTTCCATCGCCAGCCATTTTTATCAGGAGGCCTTTTTCTGCGAGGTATGGTGGCCTTATTTCATTTGTGCTGGCGCCGGATATCACATAGTTTCCGTCGGCAGTTTTCATAAATGCAGTGGCTTCATTCCGGCCAGTATTCGTAATGATTTTTTTCGAGATAAAATTTCCGTTTCTGTCAAGCCTGGTAAGTATGACCTGCAACTGGCCTGAAGCGTTCAAAATATCGCCATCGGGTGAGTCGGCGTTGCAAAGTATCAAAAGGTCTCCGTTGGGTTCTTGCTGGATTCCTATTGCACGATCATCGCCGGTTCCCCCGATGATTTTTTCCCAGGAAGTTGTTCCTCCGGGTAAAGATTTTACAATGCGGATATCGAAATCGGATCTGCCGTTCGCGCGCGAAACGCTTATAAATCCCGCAGACACAAAACCAAGGTCTGGGGTCTGAATAAACGCCGCTGCGGTATTTGTATTTTGACGGGTGGCGGAAGGAATCTCGAACGAATTCAGCAGTTCCATGTTCGGGCTGAATTTTGAGATTCGCCACCTTACAAAACCATCCATGTTGCTGAAATGTGTATACAAAGTGTAATAATTGTTTCCATCACCGCGGATAGTGCGGAATGGACCCCAATTTTGCCCCGATCCTCCGAATGAGAACTCTGACTTGATCCCCAGCGGCTGGCCAATGGACGGCTGGAGCAAGAGTATTGAAAATGTTATTGAAAAAATTATGCGGAAAAAGGCTGCTGTGCATGATGTTGAACCAGCAGTTTTCAGTTTGGGGCTTACAGAATAATTCATGACCGTCGACAGGTTTAGGATTGCGTTTCAGTTTTGAGTGAACAGAGTCGATCGGGGGAGATTCTGAGGATGGAATTGAGGGGCAAATTAAGGGCTGGTCGGGAAACTGCAAACTAAAAACTGAACTTTATCTCAGCTGATAGGTGGTGATGAAGCCAGGCTTACCGCCGTGGGTACCAGTCATTCATTACGCCGTATCTCGCCAAAAATGAGAGGTCTGAGCTGGATCAGTTATGCCAGCGATTACAAAACTTCCATCTGCGAGTTCCAGGACTTCGGTTGCTATCTTATGCCAGGAGGCATCATACAGATCAACGGACCATACTTGCCTGCCATTTAAATCAGTCCTTGCGGGCAATTTAATTCGCTCATCATCGGAATACCAATCAGCAATCGGATTATTTAGCCTGTGAGAGGTTTTGCGCTGTAAAATGAATAAGGAAGTTTAGTTTTAAGTATTCTTATAGCACCTCCCCCTGATTTTCTTTTAATCTATTTAATTGCTTTTTATGAAACTCCTCTTATTATTCAGCATCAGCTTTATCCTCCTAATAAATAGTGTCGCCAACGCTCAGACTGGTAAATGGGAAACTTTATTTGATGGCGGTTCAACCAGCAAATTGCGTGGTTATCAGATGGACAGTTTTCCCGCTAAAGCCTGGAAAGTTGAGAATGGCGCCCTCGTTACACAAACCGGTGTTCCCAATATTGATCTTGTCACGAAAGAACCTTATAAAGATTTCGAGCTGGTTTTCGATTGGAAAGTATCTAAAGCCGGGAACAGCGGTATATTCTTTCACATGAAGGAAACTCTGGCCCACCAATCAGATAATGGCAATAGCCCTAACTGGCTTGATAATTTTGAAATGCAGCTTTTGGATGATATTGGGTTTAACGACACGGCTGCTATACGTTCTGCCGGATCACTGTATGATCTTATTGTTCCACAACACAAAAAATTGAAACCCGTTGGTGAGTATAATACAGCAAAGCTGATTGTAAAAGGCAATCATGTTGAGCATTGGCTCAACGGCAACAAAGTTGTGGAATACGAAATGGGCTCACCTGAAATAACAGCGCTGATTGCAAAAAGTAAATATGGCGAAAATCCGAATTTTGGCAAATCGACCGATGGGCTGATCATGTTCCAGCATCATGGTGAAAAAGTCTGGCTTAAAAATATAAAAGTAAGAAGACTATGATTGGGTAATAAATAATCCGTTCCATGTATCAAAAAGTAGTCGCCAGTAAAATCATCAGGTTCCCAAACTTAATATGACGGATACGAAAGCTGGGCCTGTATAAGCTTATGTTATCTCGTATATGCGCTTAAATGAATCGAGGTATTGCTGCCGGTCGTTAAGGCCATTCACGCCTCCGTTAATCCTCTTTGTCACCATTACAATATCATCTTTATCTGCAAAGGTGTTGAGGTTTCGTTTTTGCCAAAACCAGCAGGCAGAAGCTAATGCAAATTCAGGATCAAGCAGCAGGTCAGGATTTTTGACACAGTCAACACCATAATCCTTGGCAAACTGTTGATAATTATCTTTTCCCGTAAGTTGAATCAAACCCCTTCCTCTGAATCTCCAGCCGTCGCCACTAGCCTCATTACCATTTCCCATTCTATCAGCATAAACCCTATTAGCTATCTTTTCAGGTTTGCGGGCATACAATGCGGCAATGTCATTGGTCTTAAAATATTTTCCAAAAACACTTCGTAAACCTTGCGCTGAGTAGTTCAGGTTTTCAGCAGAGAATTTAAGTCCGCCACTTTCATGCGCAACCTGCGCCAGGAAATGCGCCTTACGAAGCGGCGTATCCAAATTAAATTTTGGTAATACGGTAGTGATATGCGGAATGTACGTTTGCGCTTTTTCCCAATTCATCATTGGAAGAACCGTCTTCATTTGTTCGGTTGATAGCATATTTTTAAGTTTTAGGTTTGGATGATGGTAGCAGATATTTGCAGGCTAATCCGAAGCTTTTTGAAGCAATTGATTTTTAATAATTAACACCGTATCAGACTAATCGTAAACATTGAGCTACAAATGATTTTATAGTTATGTACTAAAAAATTGTTACAAAGTGTATTTAAATCTAATATAAACAATTTCAGATATAATACTTATTTGGTTCTCAGCCAGGCTCGATTAGTTTCCTTTTAATAAACCTGGCGCGACATGAAACCCACCTACTAACTATCACCTTCTTGCCGGCTTCTCTCCGTTACAAATGAAACTGTTACTTCAGCAACACCAGCTTCATCATCTACTATCAGCGTACATTTATGCTCTCCTGCCGCGGGTGCTGTAACCCATCCATCAATACCCGTTTGTATTTCACTTCCATCAATCAACCACCTGGATCTTTTCCGTTCAGCATGTTCGACTGTATCCAAAGTTATAGAACCCCAAAGTCTTAATGGTTGTCCTTCGAAAAAGACACTATCATTTATCGGATGCATGATACTTACAATCGGAACCATTCTTGGTAAATCAACTGGCTTTGAAATAAATGTAGTGGTATGAAAACCATCATGAGCGAGTAAAGCAAATAGCACCTCTCCACTTGGCAATCCTGCCAGGTCAAATTTAAATTCCAGGCCTTTGATATAAACACCCACACTGTTCCACGACTTTCCCTGGTCCTTTGAAAACTGCATTGAAAAGTCAGTATCATCTTGCCGCGATTCGCCCAGTTCCCACCTGGCATGTCCTTCATTTCCATGCCGATTTACTTCGAATCTTAATATTCGCGGTTTCGAAGCCGGTGCTTCCCTGCTCCATACTTCCTCAACCTCTGCACGGCCGCTGTTGTCGCTATCTTCTTTTGACTTTGTGATCGCCGGCTTTTTCGTAATGCTAAGTTTCGCTCCATCTTCAACATCAGCCAGCAGCGCCTAGAAAACAAATGGTCCGCGTGAATCGAGCGAACTGGTTAAAGACTATTGAATTAACAGGCAAACAACTGGTACATGCCTATTCCAGGAAATTCAACACTGATTTATTATGTAGCATTCCACAAAAAAGCTGCCTCAAATTTGAGGCAGCCCCTTTGACTAATATGAAGTTTGAATCTATTTGGTAAGAGTAACCGTTAGCCTGCTGCTGAAATAAGTGTTGTAACCATATAGTGTAACATAATAGGTGCCTGATCCGGGACTGTTTAATGTGTACACTTCATCCTCGCGGTTAGGGTTAACACCTGCGAAATCTGCGGTCCAGGAATATGCAGGTGTATAAGATGGCGGCTTAGGGCCGTTGACTATTGGCGCGGAACCTTTGCGTACAAACATGTCAGCAGTGTTACGATAGGCTGTCGCATTTTCCGAGGTCCTTACTACCATTGTTTTTACGCCAGACGGCAGTGTAAACGAAATCGTTTTCTTTTCGTACGCATCACCTGAAAGGACCTGGTCGATCAATGTCTGCGTGGTTGGTGTGACAGTGCCTGTGCTGCCGCCTGTAGAACCGCCGGTGGAGCCGGTAGAAGATCCACTGGAAACAAGGCTTCCGTTGACCAATAACTTGGGTACGTTGTTTTGCACGCTCACCTTTACCGTGTTAGTAGAAGATGTGTTCGTGAAAAAGGACTTCGGGATTGTGCCGGAGTAAGTGTTGGTTTTGATGGTCCACATTGAACCTGAGAGTGTATACCACTTGTGAGTATAACTGTAAGGAACACCCGAAGAGACATTTACCCTTATCTCCGTTGAGGCAGATTTGCCATCGATCAGAAGATCTTTAATTTCATTGAAATTACTGCTGGTTTTGCTCAGGTCTTCGGACAATGCGGTGATTCCGAGTGTCTGGTCAATCAATTCGTCAATATCTTCATTCAGTTCAGACACTTTTTCGCAGGAGGAAATACCAATGGTGGCGAAGAGGAGCACGGCAAGACATGCCCTGGTAAGGTAGGTTGTTTTCATGTTGGGTAGGGTACTTTTTTCCACAAATATATCAGACGGATTTCAAATTTGCAATAGCATGAGCATTTATGCATGTTCGTGAGTATGTATGAGGAATTTGTTTTAGCAGGGCACCAATTATAAGCAAGCTCCCATAGCTGGCCGGGAATCAGCAGATCAACACGTAACCGAACCTCAGGACTTGTTATTGACGTGTAGCCTGGCAGGAACAGGCGATTCCAAAGGAATGTCGAAAGTGGACTATCGTACATAACGCTATGTACTTTCTGATTCAATCAATAAACAATTTTTACGCTTGCATCCGGTAAATCATTCCAGGAGGCCGAAGTGCCCTGACCAGGAAACCACCAGATATACAAACTACCGTAATTGTACATCCCTGCATTATCCGGACTTCTTTCTTCAATCCAGTAATGGTATTCATAATCTCCGTCATTTCTATATAGCAGTACTTCTTTCCATTCACTGATTCCACTTCTTTGCACAAAAATTTTAAAAACCTTGTTTGAGGGTATCAGCGAATATAATTTTTCAATTTCCCATCCGCAGTACCAGGGACAGATCATATTGACACCATTGAAAACAATTTCTGTTGGGTATAATGACAGCTTTCCGACGATAACTGAGGTTGTGTCTTTATCTGATTTAGCAGATCGGGCATCCGCAACAGTTAATTCAAACGAATAAACCCCTTCTTCCAGGTTGCTCAATTTTGTTCGTAGTGAATCTTTGTTTTCCAGGGAGTAGGAAGCGGGCCCGGACACTTTTGTCCATTTTACGCTCACTTCATTTGACGGTCTGTTATGGCCGCTATACCAATAGCTGCCTTGTAAGATGATTTCATTTGCAGGCAATTCCAGCATTTGATCATGGCCGGCAGAAGCCGTCCACCAGGCAGAATCGTTTACCGGGTTATTGTTTTTTCGTGGATCAGCAGGTGCAGGAGGTTCGTTGATATAACTTGCCTGATCGGCTTTCTTGCATGAATTGGAAATTTCAGTAATGAAAATCAACGATGCCAGGAGGAACGGTATTTTTTTCATAGTGATAAACTTTACATTGTGTGAGTGGGTTGCTAATTGCAAGAACAGCTTTGCCGGCGATGCCGATTGGCTTCGTAACGGGCAGTGCCCAGTGCGTAAAAGCAGGATGGTCAACCTCTTCAATTAATAAAAAAATGAAATGAAAGCTTCTGTTTAAAACATGAGGGTTCAATAATAAATCATCATATCTGCCGCACCTGTTTCTTCAGCATTTGACCACACATAAAGGTTAGAACTATCAATCGCGAAAGAATACAGTGCATTTTCTGAGCCGGGGGCGCCCTCTTTTAACGCCTCAGTCCAGGTACCTGGAATTCCGGCACTAATCATAACTGAAATGTTACTACCAACCGGCAAGAAGCTATAAATATTTTTTATTGTTAACACCGCGCCCCACATCAGCGTGCCATTTGGGCCTTCAGAGTTCCAATAAACATTTTTAAATGATTGCTTCGGTGTTGGAAGCTCTCCGACGGTAACAGTCACGGTATCTACATCCGTGAAGCCCTTTCCATCAATAATCGTTAACTCAAATTGGTATAGACCTCGGATCAGATCACTAACAGTTGGCTTGAATGATTCCGGCTCGTCGATTTTATAAACAGCTGGCCCGGAGATTTTTAGCCACATGCAGCGTTCAACACCATTTTTATGAATTGTCGCGGAACCATACAGTTTGCATGATGCAGCGGGCGGTACTACGTAAACATCAGGGCCTGCATTCGCCGTTGGCAGCTTATCGGTTTCCCGAGGTTGTGCACCAGTTAGCCTGGCGGCGATCGGTCCACCTGTGTCTTTTTTACAAGCAGTGGTTGATAAAATGGCAAACACGATTGCAAATAATTGGATAGATGTTTTCATCCTACAGGATTTTGCGATGATTCTATGAGTTGTGTTCGCGATTTTGCAAGAGTTTGCGATCATTCTGCAAGACCTTGCGATGATTCTATACGATGTGTTGCTGATTCTGCAAGACGTTTCGATGATTCTATGCGATGTGTTCATGTTTCCATAACAGGTCGCGAAGATTTTACAAGAGGCGCACATGATTCTACGTATTAAAGCATTTAATGGGGAATCCGATTGTCAGCCGTATCCTTTTTTCCGAAAAATTTTCTTGACCGTTATTCCGGTTTCCAGACGATATCTGTTCTAATGATGAGGCGCGCTTCAGCATTCCCATGATTTTATCTTTAGTCATTCTCTGGCAACGCACGGAATTGATTGTGGAATACATAGTTCCCTATCTTAATCCCCTGGCCTTCACCTTCGAACACTGCCTTGCGAAAATGGTAACCCACATAAATTCTCGACAAACAATTATCCCTTGATGCCTGCGAAAGGCTTGTATAATGGCGTATTACATTTGGCAACGTCGTACTTGTCTGGTCAACATCTATTTTATCGGAACCAAAGAAGAGACGAAGTACTTCCGATGCGGCTCCTCCAAATGCACCGTGGGCAGAAGGATAATCGGGTAAGGGCGGCGTATTTGTGTTCAACGCCGGATCAACATTCGGGATATCTGTCCAACTGGGTAGCCATGCAGCATCGCCGGGTGTATTGTCATTACCGTCACTGTCCCCCTCGCGAATAGCTGTTTCCGGTCTCCAATAGAAATAATGATATTTCGCTTCCAGGCAACCAGTTATGCCATCAGCCATCGCCGTATGCAATAAGGCAAATAGCCGGGCTGTTTTCCATGCATCCAGGTTTTTATATTTTAAGATGTTCCTTGCCATACGGTTCCAACCAATATTTGCGCGTTCAACCCAAAACCCACCAATCTCTGTTTCATCTGCAGAGCGGGTATGGGCTACC